>DATDKQ010000067.1:0-7423 GCA_036519915.1 Solirubrobacterales bacterium
GTGCGCCCGTGCGCCTCGAGCTCCGACGCCTCCGCCGGGTCGAGCAGCAACTCCCGCAGATCAGATGATGATCTGGACGACTCCGCCATCGACGCTCCACGCCGCCCCAGACGTGTACGAGGCCTGCTCGGAGCAGAGAAAGACAATGGCGCCCGCGACCTCATCGATTTCGGCCAGCCGGCCGATGGGGCGCCCGGCCGCCGCGGCCTCGAGTGCCTGCTCCCGGCTGGACACCCCTTCCATCTCCATCACCTGGTCGAGCAGGCCGCCGTCCTCGGTCCAGAGCTCGGACTTGACCGCGCCGGGACAGATCGCGTTGATCAGGACTCCCTGCGCGGCGTATCGGTCAGCGAACAGCCGCGAGAGGGAGAGCTCGGCGGCCTTCGCCACGGAGTATTCCGGCATCGCCGCGGACGGGCGCTTGCCTGAAGAGCTGGAGACGTTGACGATCCGGCCCCAGCCACGATCGCCCATCGGCCGAGCTGCGGCTCGCATCAGCCGCAGCGGCGCCATCACGTTCAGCTCCCATGCTGCGTACCAGTCCTCATCGGGAACCTCGTCGAGGTCCCGCCGGCGGGCGGCGCCAGCATTGTTGACAAGCACGTCCAGTTGGCCGAAACGCTCGTCCGCCTCCCGCACGATCCGGTCTGCTGCATCCGATTGCGTGACGTCGATCGCCAGGGACTCGGCCCGGCCGCCCCCTGCCTCCCCCGCCGCCGCGCACTCGTCCGCCGCCTGGACCAGCCGTTGCTCGGAGCGGGCGACCAGCAGCACGTCCGCTCCCTCGGCGCAGAGCATCCGGGCGGTGGCGCGGCCGATGCCGCGACTTGCGCCGGTGACCACGCAGGCGCGGCCGCTGAGGCCGAGATCCACGGGTCAGTCCTCGTCCTCGACGTCCTCGACGAACTCGAGGGAGTCGTGGATCACGACGTTCTGGTCCTTCAGAGCCTTGTGCACCGGGCACTTACCGGCGATGGTCAGCAGCCGGTCGCGGTTGTCGTCGCTGAGATGGGCGCCAAGGGTGATCCGGACGTCGAAGGTGGGAGGGTCGTCCACGGTCGCCTCGTTGAAGTCGACTGCCACCTCGACCGTGCCGAGCCCCCACTCCTTGCGTGCGGCGTACATCTCCATCGTGATCGCGGTGCAGCTCCCGAGCGAGGCGGCGAGCAGCTCGGCCGGCATCGGCCCCAGGTCGGTGCCGCCCTTCTCCACCGGCTCGTCGACGATCAGCCGGTGCTCCCGCATCTCGATCTCGTGCTCGTAGTCCTTGCGCCGGCGGACGACGGCACGTCGCATCAGGTCCCGCTCCTGCCCTCGAAGATCTCGGGGTTCGCCTCGTCCGTGAAGCGCGCCAATGCGAAGGCGAGGTCGGACGCCCGGTTGATGTAGCGAAGGACGACGTCCGAGGCCAGGCCGCCGGCGTCGCGCAGCTCGACCACGCGCCGCTCCGCCCGCCGGATCGCGGAGCGGGCGACGTCCAGCGCGGCCGAGAGCTCGGTCCCGCCCGGAATGACGAAGTGGGGCGGGAGGTCGACCTGGCTCATGTACCGGTCGATGTCGATCTCGACCGCCTCCACCATCTCGTCCGTGATCCGGCTGACGCCGCCCTCGAGCCGCTCCGCCGCCTCCGGAGCGGTCGCGAGCTCGGCCCCGGCGACGAAGAGATTCCGCTGGAGGGCGAGGATCGTCTCGCACAGGTCGGCCTGGTCGTCTCGCTTGCAGAGCGACCGCGCCACGCCGAGCGCCGAGTTCGCCTCGTCGAGCGACCCGTAGGCCTCGGTGCGCACATCGGTCTTGGGCACGCGGCCGCCGTACCAGAGGCTGGTGGTGCCATCGTCGCCCTTACGCGTGTAGATCTTGACCACGAACCGACCTTATCCAACGGGCCGAGGCGGTCAGCTCAGCGGGTTGAAGACCAGCCCGGTGAGGAGCTTGGGGAAGAAGTAGGTCGATTTCGGCGGCATCGTCTCGCCGGCGGCGGCGACCTCGCGGACCTGATCGACGGGTGTGGGGCGCAGCAGGAAGGCGGCCTGGTAGTCGCCGGCGTCGAGCTTGGCCAGTGCCTCCTCGATACTCGGCGTATAGCCGATGCCGCGCTTGGCCGCGATGTCATCGGTGCTCATCCCGAGGATCCCCTTCAGCACGAGCTCCTCGAGGATGGCCGCGTCGAGGGTGCGGTAGGCCTCGGAGTGCCCCGCGAGCGCCCGATCAAGCGCCGGGTTGGAGGCCAGTCGCAGCCGGTAGGCGCTATTGAAATGCGAGTCGAGGTAGCCGAAGACGCCGACTCCTTCCACGCCGCTGGGGTCGAGTTGCTCTTTCGGGACCTCCTCGACCTCGAAGAGCTCCTTCAGCCCGCTGCCGAGGGCCTCCTGCTTGGCGGGATCGTCGGCGAGTCCCGAGATCAGGCGGTGGGTGGGAAAGACCGTCAGCCCGGGGTCCTCCAGCGAGACGAGGGCCATGAGGACGTAGTCGGCGGGGCCGCCGGGCCCGACCTCGCGCTGGTAGGCGAGCGAGGTCTCATAGCGGTGGTGGCCGTCGGCGATCAGCAGCTCGCCCGACTCGAGCTCGGCAGCGATCCCCTCGTGGACAGCTGGGTCTTCGATCCGCCAGACGCGGTGGGTCGTCCCGTCCCCATTGGTCACTTCGCCCCAGGGCTCGCCGCCGAGCGCCGGCTCGAGGTGGCGCCAGGCGTCGCCTGGATGGAGGGCAAAGATGGGGGAGAGGTTGTGTCGGGTGGCGCGGGTCAGTAGCAGCCGATCCTCCTTCGGGCCCGGCTGTGTCCGCTCATGCGGACGAATCCCCTCGCCGTACGGAGCGAGACGGACACGCGCGATCAAGCCGCGCCGAGTGAGCCGTGAGCCATCCAGCGTCGTGTAGTCCTGCTGGAGCGCCCAGATCGTCGGATTCGAATCCCGCGTCAGGACTCCCTCGTCGGTCCACTGGCCGAGCAGCTCGGCGGCGTGCTGGTACGGATCGCCCCCGCCTGGATCCCGCGGCAGGTCGAGCTCGACGACGTTGTATGGCGAGCGCGCGGCGAGCTCGGCCCGCTGCGCGTCGTCGATGACGTCGTAGGGAGGTGCGACGACGTCCGCGAGCGCCCCGACCCTGCCGAGGTCGTAGTGAACCGCCTGAAGGGGAAGCACCTCTGCCACGGGGGCGACACCCTAGACTCGCTCGCCACGGGGCGTGGCGCAGCCTGGTAGCGCGCTGCCTTTGGGTGGCAGAGGTCCCCGGTTCAAATCCGGGCGCCCCGATATCGATTGGGTCCGATTTCAGCCTTAGGGGGCTGGGAGGAGGTAGATGAAGCGCGCAGTCCGGGCCGGGTCCTACGGGTATCTGCTGGCGGCGGTGGCGATCGCCTCGGCCGGCATCGCGCTGCTCCTCTACGCCACCGGCCTCTTTCACGACTCCGAGCTGGCGAGCGTAGACACCCGCTTCTCGATCCGGGGTGACGAGAACCCCCGCGACGACATCGTCCTCGTGCTGATCGACGACACGACCTCCCGTGAGCTGCCCGTGCGCTTCCCCTTCCCGCGCTCGCTGCACGCCCGGGTGATCGACGCAATCAGCGCGGAGGGCCCGAAGGCGATCGCCTACGACGTCGAGTTCCTCCAGCCCACGAAGCTCAAGGAGGACAACGCTCTGATCAATGCCGTCGCCCGCGCCGGTCCCGACAAGGTCGTCCTCGCCGACAGCCAGCCCGACCCACAGGGCCGCAGCGGCGTCTTCGGCGGCCAGAAGACTCTCGACCAGATCAAGGCACGGGCCGGCAACACCCAGATCGGTGAGGACTCGGACGGCGTCCGGCGGCGGATCCCCTACGAGGTGGGGAACATGAAGACCTTCCCGCTGGTCGCCGCGGAGATCGCCTCAGGCGAGCCGATCACCACCGAGGAGATGGGTGGACCCTCCGCCTGGATCGACTACGCCGGCGGACCCGGGACCTACCCGTCGGTCCCGTTCTCGCGGGTGCTGAACGGCCAATTCCCTGCCGGTTTCTTCAAGGACAAGGTGGTCGTGATCGGTGCCTCGGACCCGACCCTCAAGGACATCGCCGAGACGCCCATGAGCCGCAGCGACCTGACCTCGGGCGCCGAGATCAACGCGAACGCCATCGCGACCGCGCTCGACGACTTCCCGCTCCAATCGACCCCCCTCGGCCTTGATCTCTTCCTGATCGCGCTGATGGGGGTGATCGCGCCGCTGGCGAGCTACCGGATCTCACCGATCCGCGCACTCGGTCTCGGCCTGCTCGCCGCTGCCCTCTACCTCGTCTGCGCGCAGCTGGCCTTCAACTCGGGGCGGATCGTGCCCGTCCTGTATCCGATGATCGCCCTCGGCCTCTCGCTGGTCGGCTCGCTGCTCGTCTACTACGTCCGTGAGGCCTTCATCCGCCGGCGGGTGCACGACACGTTCGCCCGCTTCGTCCCGGAGTCCGTCGTCGGCCAGGTCTTGGCTCGCACCGACGACGACCTGCGCCTCGAGGGTCGGCGCATGGACGTCACGGTCCTGTTCAGCGACATCCGCGGCTTCACGACCTTCTCCGAGACCCGCGACCCGGGGCAGGTCCTGGAGGTGCTCAACGCGTACCACGAAGAGATGACCTCAGCGGTCATGGATCACGGCGGCACGCTGATCTCCTTCATGGGCGACGGGATCATGGCGACCTTCGGCGCCCCGATCGACATGAACGACCACGCCGACCGGGCGCTGGCTGCCGCCAAGGAGATGCTCGAGGTCCGTCTGCCGAGAGTGAACGAGTGGATGCGGGAAAACGACGTGGGCGACGAGTTCCAGATCGGGATCGGCCTCAACAGCGGCCCCGTGATGGCCGGCAACATCGGCTCTCAGAAGCGGCTCGAGTTCACGACCATCGGCGACACGGTCAACACGGCCGCCCGTCTGGAGGGGATGACCAAGGGCAGCGGCCACAGCCTGTTCGTCTCCGACTCGACACGCGAACAGCTCTCCGAGAGCGACAGCGAGCTCAGCTACGTCGATTCGATGCCCGTGCGCGGCAGGGCCGAGGAGATCAAGGTCTGGGCTCCGGCCTGACCGGCCGGCTCAGCGGTTCCGCGCGAAGTAGCTCTGCCCCGGGCCCAGATCGAACGTCTGGCCCAGGTCGAAGTCGAAGACCGAGATCCCGATCCCGTCGGTGACCTTGAAGAAGGTCCCCCGGCAGGTGTCCTTGGTGAGCCAGGTAGTCCCCCGGACGCTCCCGGTGCCGCCGCTGCCCCCCGTCTTGTAGTTGCCGTGCCCGCTGCCCCAGACCCGGCGACGACTCTTTCGGGAGGTCGTCGCGACCGGCCCCGAGGACTTCGTGGCCTTGGCCTGGCGTCCCTTGCGCTTACCGCAGCGGAGCTTCTCGACGAGCCTGGCGGTGGTGACCGCGTTGGTGTCGCCGGACTGCTCGAGTCGGATCAGCCCGTCCCAGAGGTTGACCGAGTTGTCCTCGGTCGTGTCTCCCAGGTTGCCGGTGGCGGCCGTCAAGTTGACGGTGCCGCCCCGGGTATCGAGCACGCTGTTTACCGGGATCTTCTGGAGCCCGTCGAGGGGCGTGAACCCGCTTTGCCCCGGCTGCTTGATCGTCACCGTCCCGCCGGCCGGCTGCACCAGGAACGAGATTCCGTGCTCGGGCTCGAGCGGCGGCGGGGGCTCCGCGGCCTTCGGGGGCACAGTTACCGGACCGACGGGGTCCGAGGCTCTCCACTTGGACCCCGTGCTGTTCTCGTGGGTCAGGACCCGGATGAAGTGCCCGAGGTCTGAGGGGACGATCGTGTAAGTCGGGTTGTTGTGCGGATCGGAATCGCTCGCCGGCAGATCCGTCCAGTTGTCGTCGTCGTGTGCGCTGGAGGCCGAGCAGTCCGCTACGGCCGGGTCGCAACTCTGCCAGCGGTAGAGCCCGTCGAAGCCCGTTGTGTCCGTAGACGTGGCTGTGTCCGTAGTCGTGAAGGTCACGCTGAGCACATTGCCGACTGCCGGATCTCCGACGACAGTCGGTCGGCGGCAGTCACTGGAGGCGAGGGCCGAAGCAACGAGCACCACGGCGCCGAGCGTCGCGGCTGCCGCCGTACACACGGCGAACCTGGGCCTGAATCGAGACCACTCCAACAACTGTCCTTCTCCCGGTCTAGCAGCGCCCCCCTGCACACGATTGAACCAGATCCGGACGCAGATGACAGCGAGGCCGCCGCTCTGTGAACCCTCTCACGCCTGGCGTTCGACGCGATCGATCGCGTCATGGGTGCTGCCGGCGTGCTCGGCATTCGTCAGATCCACGCCGGGAGGCAGCTCGACGTGCAACTCGCCGGATGGATCGAGCTGTACGTGCAGAGCGGAGGAGCGCGAAGCGAGAACGTGCCCGCCGCGGGAGCGATCCGTGCTGATGAAGTGAAGGTGCCAGCCGCTCACCTCGATTCCCTCGGCGTAGTCGGGGAAGCGGAAACCGAGCATCGTCCCGTCGACCGCGGTGAGTTCGAACACTCTCTGGTCTGCCACTACCTCGGTGAGCGGCCGATACGGCGGCTCCTGGCGCGGGACGGACCGCGCCCGGACCAGATCGAAGCGGCCGTCGATCCGCACCGCGCATGTTGCGGCGCCGGCAGGGATCCGCCGGTCGATCTCCCCCAGCAGCCGGTCGTGGTCGACCGACCCCTCCAGATCGAACTCAAGGACCGGGTGGAATGGGACTACGACGGCGAACGGCGTGCGCTCCGGGTCCGGGAGCTCGTCGATCCCGCCATCGACCTCGGCGCGGTAGAAGTGGCCGTCGAGCGCGATCATCTCGCCGTCCAGGTGGTTGACCGTCCCAAGGCCGAGATCCCCGTGCTCGGCGAGCTCGGCGAAGCTGACGTCTCCCTCGTAAGACCCCTCCAGGAGAGCGCCGATCGTCGAGGCCTGGAAAAGGACGTGCGGCTCCCGGCCCCCATGCAGGTCGGCGTGCCGCATGGCCTCGACGTGCAGCGAGCGGATCCAGCGCTCGTCGAGGCTCATTCAGCCGCGAGCGTGCGAGCCGTCTCCGACTTCGCGACCTCTCGCTGATCCGGATTGGTGCCGAGGACCCGGTCGCTGAGGTTGTTCGTCACCCCGTGCCAGAAGCGCTCGTTCTTGAAGTGATGGAGGCGGTGGTTCTTCCAGATGGCCTTGTACGCCGCGGAGCGCGGGCGGTAGGCGGTGTGGATCAGGAAGTGCGTCCACTCGTAGAGAAAGATCATGCAGTAGCCGGTGAGCGCCGCGGTGACCAGCGCACCCAGCGGCACGGGCCCCGCGACCAGGGTGACGAGCAGCGCGCCGAGACCGACCGTGAAGGGCACCGCCAGCAGCATCAGCAGTGCCGCCTGCCACCAGTAAAGGAGAACCATGTCGAGGTCGTTCGGCTCAATGTGGTGCGCGCGGTGCGCCCGGGCCGCCATCGTGTCGATCT
>DATDKQ010000068.1:0-8538 GCA_036519915.1 Solirubrobacterales bacterium
GGACGAGGACCCGAGCCCAGCCGCGGAAGGGACGCAACGGCCACGATTGCGAGCGTGGCCATCGCCGCCGGGAAGGCAGTCAGCCAGAGCGAGAGGTCCGGCCCGACCAACCCGAGTGCGAGCACCGTCCCGATCACCGCGACGGCGACGAAGTTGACCCCGCTCTTGATCAGGAAGAAGGCGACCGAGCGGCGGGCGATGCGCTCCCCGCCCATGCCCCCGCGGTGAAGCACCCAGGCTCCCAGCGCAAGGCCGCCCGCGCCGCTGGCGGGGACGAGGGAGCCCATGGCCAGCTCGGAGCCACCGATCTCCCAGGCTCGGCGCCAGCCCAGGCCCGTGCAGAAGACGGGCCCGAACATGACCACGTAGGAGGCGAAGGAGAGCCCCTCCAGACCCGCCGCCAGGGCGAGCCACCTCGCATCGGCCTCGCCCAGTCGATCTCGGACCTCGCCCAATCCCGGGGCGAACAGGACGACTCCGAAGAGGACCGCAAGTGCGATCAGCGCCTGCACTGCGCGACGGCCCAGCGTCTTCGGCTGGAACTCGCGGGGGAGCTCATCGAGCCCGGGGACCGGTGTGGTGAGGTTCACGTCCATCTCCATGCTCCACTAAGCATTCCGAAGACGGAGCGTCGGCACCTCGCGGGACGCGCATGACACTCCTTTAAGGGCCGTCTGGGAGCATTCCACCATCGAAGCAACACAGGAGATCCAAGCCAGGGAGGGTGCGGAGGGCCGCCTCGAGCGGCTGCTCACCGATGCTTGCGAATTCTTCGAGTCCTACCTCTGGGAATCGGAGACCGCCAGTGGCGCGCGCGTCGCGCTCGCCGACTTGGGTCTTGACGAGAAGGTGATCCGGGCCTTCGGCGTGGGCTGGGCGCCGGTTGGTCCCGACCTGCTGATGAGCCACCTGCGTGGGCTCGGCCACTCGAGTGAGGACATCGTGGCCGCCGGGCTCGCGACGCGCTCCGTGCGTGGGCGTGTCCACGGTTACTTCCGCTCTCGCGTGACGTTTCCGGTCAGGGACGCGGAGGGACAGGTCCTCGGCTTCGCCGGGCTCGGCACACATCTGGGCCCGTCGTGGCCGCTCTGGGTGACCTCTCCGGACGTCGGGCTCTACCGACGCTCGCAGGCGGTCTTCGGGCTGGATCGAGCTGTTGACGAGATCGCCGCTTCGGGCATCGCGCTGGTCCGGCGGGATTGCATCGAGGTGCTGCGCGCGCATCAGGACGGGCAGTCGAACGCGGTCACCGTGCACACCCCTTGGGTCACGCGCAACCAGATGCTGGCGCTCGCCGACGAACTCCCGGGCGGGCTCGAGGCTCTCCAGCTCGATCTGCCGCCGGGGATGACCGCGGACGCAAAGGATGGGCCAGTGGCGCTCACGGCGATTCCGGATCGAGTGCCGGGCCGATCCGCCTCTGAGCTGGACGGCAAGCCTGCCGATTCTTCGCACCTGAAGGCGAAGAGGGTCGCCATCGTGATCGCGACCGCGGTCGCGGCTGTGAACGTCTGGACGGGTGCCCCCCTGTTTTCAGTCTGGGTCGGTGCACAGGCGCAGGGCGGTCGGGTCCTGAGCCTGCGTGGCGTTGTCACGGTGCTGGTGGTCCTCGGCATCCTGGCGTTTCTGCTCGCCTGGGCCCTGGCCTGGTTACACAAGAAATACGACGAGCTGACCGGCAGACCGGCTGCGGTCAGTAGGACCTCCCCCTGGCAGCGACGGATGCGCGGCGAGCTGGATGAAAACCTCCGGGCCCGCTTCTCGTTGAGCGCGCCCGAGAGGGTTGTGGCCGCCTGCGTGATCGCGGGCGTCATCGCCTTCGAGGTCTGGTTCTTCCTCTTCGCCGGCTCATCGCTGCCGGGCTAGCTGCGGGCAGACGGCTAACGGGAGCGACGGGACTCGAACCCGCGGCCTCCGGCGTGACAGGATCGCAAACCGTCTGGGCACTTACGCCATCAAGCTGCACCGTGGCCGGTTCGACCCTGAAGCAGCTGCTTTAGATTCGCGAGCGATCGCTCCGCCTCCCTGCGAACGCGGGCAGAACCGACAACCCGTGCGGCCGCGCTTCCGAGCAACCCGCTGGGAAGTTTGAACTCATTCTGGTAGCCGAAGCGGGTTCTCTTCCCGTCAAGCGGCGCGAGCTCGTATCTGACCCTGGCGCGCGAGCCGTATGGCCCCTCTCCGTTCCATTCGGCGAAGCGTGGCTCCTTCGCCTCGATCACGGTCCAGCGGACATCGAACGACTTCCCGGCGAGCCGCAGCGTCTGCTCGAACGAAGAGCCTGAGGACAATCGCGCGGGAGCGCCGGAAACCTTCTCGTGCGTCGTCACCCAGCTCTCGAGGCGGCGCGGATCCATCACCAGGTCCCAGACTTTCTGGGGGGGAACGTCGATGTCAACAGACGTGTGGACGGCCAAGCTCATCTCATTGGCTGTTGCAGGAGCTCGGGGCGCGTGAGCGAGCGCAAGAACGCGTTGCAGACGAGGACGTGAATTCGCAGCTGAGTCTGGCTATAGAGCCAAAAGCCGAAGCGGGCGAACCGACCTCTGCCCCGAAGCCAGGGGTAGAAGTTCCGGACCTCGACCGATACCAGCACTGCAGCCGCATCCGCGCCGGTCTCCCGGTCGAGCCGCTCGGCGCCGAGACGCAGGAAGCCACGACCTCGGCCTCGCTTGGCGACGAGGAGCCCGCGCTCTATCCACCAGGTCGCCCGCCCGCGCCTCTCCTCGGTCTCGTACTCCGGCGCCCGAAAGCGCAGTAGCGGGAAGCGCCGGAAGAGCAGGACGACGTTCGGCGAGTCCTCCACATGGACCACGCGGATCAGGCCAAAGAAGGTCCTTGCGAGAAAGCCCCAGTAGCTTCGTGCAAGCCGCTCCAGGGACTCGGGTCGCCATAGCCGTTCCAGTTGGAGGCGCGGCATCAGGACCTCGGCCTCTTGAACCGACTGGGCGGCGCCGCTCTCGGAGAGTTCCTCGATCTCGCGCGGAGGGAGCAGGTGAACGACCGAGCGGAGCCCGTTTCCCCGCGTGCTGGGGGTGGTGGACTCCGGCTCCATCGCCCTACGGATCCCGCGCATCATCGCGCCGAAGACCCGGTGGTGCACTGGATACAGGAGGTACCAGTAGGCGAGCCCCACGTACCCGGCGGGATCGAAGACGGTCGTTTGGCGGACCAGCGAGTCATGCTCGCCGGGATCGACTTCGAACTGCAACCAGAGACGACCCGGGATCTTCATCTCCGCCGCCAAGCGCATCAGACGTCCCTTCTCGAGGCGTTCGACGCGCCAGAAGTCGACGGTGTCGCCATCCCGCAGGTCTTCTGGATCGCGCCGGCCACGGCGCAGCCCGACACCGCCCCTGAGCGTGTCGAGCAAGCCACGGAGTCGCCAGAACCAGTTGGCGGCATACCAGCCGGTGTTTCCGCCGATGCGCTGGATCGGCTTGAAGGCTTCCTCGGGCTCCAGGCGGACGCGCATGACGCGTGAGGTGACGAGTCGCCTGCCGAACGTGAGGCCGCCCCAGTGCAACGGCGACGGTTGGGGCAGCGCATCAGACCAGCGCGTCTCGGCAAACTCTCGGTCCTCGTTGACGAGAGCCCGTTCGATCGCCGCTGAAAGACCGCGAGGACGGATCGCGAAGGCCGCACGCGCCGCCGGGACGTTCACGATCGTCTCGTTTCGAAGGCTTTCGACCATCGCAGCCGCGACGCGTCCGTAGACCGGCGTCGCCAGTCCAAGCAGTCGCCGAGACGCTCGCGGCGTGATCAGCGGCGTCGGGATTACGCGCCTGCGCAACCCGCGCTGGCGGGCGTACTCGCGAATGATGTCGGCGTAGGTGACCTGATCGTCACCGCCGACCTCGTAGATTGCGTCAGCCGGCCGGTCGAACTCGAGCACGGCCAGGAGGTAGTCGACCACGTCCTCGACCGCTATCGGTTGGGCAAGCGTCTGGACCCAGCGCGGGGCGGCGATGAGTGGCAGATGCTCGACCAACGCGCGCACGGTCTCGAACGAGGCGCTGCCGGAGCCGATGACGATTGACGCACGCAGCTCGACGGTTGGAATCCGCGAAGCGCGCAGCGTGCGACCGACCTCCTGCCGGCTCGCGAGGTGCGGCGAGAGATCGTCGCCGCGACCGAGACCTCCGAGGTACACGATCTGCCTAACCCCGGCGAGTCTGGCGACGTCGGCGAAGTTCGCCGCCGCGCGGCGGTCGAGAACCTCGAAGTCACCTGCGGCACCCATCGAGTGGACGAGGTAATAGGCGATCTGCACGCCTTCGAAGGCGGTGTCGAGCGAGGCACGGTCCAGGAGATCCCCCTCGACGACCTCCGTCGGCGGGCCAACTCTGCCCTGCATGATCTCCGGCCGGCGCGTTAGGCAGCGGACTCGACGGCCCGAGGATTCGAGGCCATCCAGGAGTCGACCGCCGATGTAACCGGACCCGCCGGTAAGCAGAGTGAGTTGGTCGCCGGTCTTCGTTATGGGCAGTGTCCGGAGCAGGTCTCGGCGACTCGGGCCCCAAGCAATCTTCTTGGGCTAAGCGCGGCCAACGCGACTACTGTCCAACGCTTCGGTAAATGCAACCTCAGGCAGCGTGTCTGCAGACAGGTGTCAATAACGGGAGCGACGGGACTCGAACCCGCGGCCTCCGGCGTGACAGGCCGGCGCTCTAACCAACTGAGCTACGCCCCCGAGGGCGTGCGGCGGGCGGCCGCCGCAGATACGCAGGCTAGCCGCTCAGCTCGCTGACGTTGGTCGCCACCGGGCCCTTCGGTCCGTCCTACCCCTTCTCGGTGCTGCCCACTTCACGGTCCCTTCTGCCATTCACGCCTCCGCTGCTCGGATCCGGGGATTTCCCCCTGTTGCTGGCGCGGGAACCTACCGAACGCGTCCGCCGCATGCCGCCTAACGGATTAGGGTGGCCCGGATGCGCCTGGTGAGCTACCGGAGCGAGGAGGGGATCTGTGCCGGGGTACAGACGGTCGACGGCACCCTCGACGCCGGCGCGCTTCTCGGCGAGAGGCCGCTGGGCCTGCGGCGGCTGATCGAGGAGGGCCTCCTGGACGAGCTGGCCGAGCTGGCGAAGGTGGAGTCGGACGTCGAGCCGGCCAGCGTCATTCGCCTGCTGCCGCCCGTCCCGGATCCCGACAAGATCGTCTGCATCGGCCTCAACTACCGCTCCCACGCGGAGGAGCAGGGCGTCGAGCCACCGCAGCAGCCCACTTTCTTCGCCAAGTTCCGCAACGCGCTCGTCCCATCCGGCGCGACCGTGCCGCTCCCGGCCGCGAGCGAGAAGGTCGACTACGAGGCCGAGGTCGCGTTCGTCGTCGGGAGGCGCTGCAGTGAGGTGGATCCGGCGGAAGCCCTCGACGCCGTCGCGGGCTACATGCTGCTCAACGACCTCTCCGCGCGAGATCTCCAGTTCGCGACGCCACAGTGGATGCCCGGCAAGGTCTTCGATGGCTCCGCCCCCTGCGGCCCGGCGCTGGTCACCCCCGACGAGGCCGGCGCACCCGACGAGATCTCGTTCAGCCTCGAGCTGAACGGCGAGCGTATGCAGGAGGCATCGACCTCCGACCTGATCTTCTCGGTCGCGGAGCTGATCGCCCGGCTCTCGCGCTGGATGACGCTTGAGCCGGGCGACATCGTCTCGACGGGGACGCCCTCCGGAGTGGGAGGCGTTCGCGAGCCGCCCGTCTGGCTGAAGCCCGGCGACGGGATCGTGATCTCCTCGCCGACCCTGGGCGAGCTCCACACGACGATCGCCTGACGCCTCCTATCGCCTCTGCTCGACCAGCTCCTCGATCCGCCCGTAGACACCCGGGGCGTCCTTCTTCAGCCGCTGCACTTCGAAGTGGCCCAGGCTGATCAGCTTGAGCCTCGAGGTGGCGGTGACGGTCGCGCTGCGCATCTCGTCGTCGAGCATGCCGGCCTCGCCGAAGACATCGCCGGGACCGAGGTCGGCGATGTGCTCGCCTTCCCGGGTCACCTCGGCGGTTCCCTCCTCGATCGCCAGGAGCTCTCGCGAGAACCCGCCCTCGGTGACGGCTGCCTCTCCCTCCGAAACCTCCTTCGACTGCGCGAAGATCGCGACCCTCGCGAGTTCCTCGTCGGATGCATCCGCGAACAACGGGATGCGCTTCAACTGGGTTGCGTCCAAAGCCTCCTCCTTCCCCCGCGTCGTTCCGCAGCAACCTATCCGAATAGAGGGGGGATAGAGTCCGGCGCCCAACAATCGAGGAGGGGAGGAGCCAATGGGCCTGATGGACAACATCAAGAAGGCGCAGGAGATGGCGCAACAGGCCGGACAGGGGGGACAGGGCAACATGAGCCCCTCCGCAGGGGACGTCGAGTACGCGAACCTGGCGATGAAGCTGAACCAGAACTACCTGACCGACGACGCCGTCAACGCCTACCAGCCTGCCGGCCGCTTCCAGATCAAGGCCGATCCGGACGACACCAGCAAGGTGATGCTCTACGGCCAGGCCTAGCTCGGCTAGGCAGCACCAAAAAAGGGGGTCCAGGCGTGGCGCAGGCGTGCCGATAGGTAGCCCAGGCGCTTTCTATGCCCCTGCTCGCATCCTCCATTAGCGACTTCTTCTTCGAGTGGTATCCCGTCTTCGGGGTGGCGTTCTCAGCGGGGATCCTGGCGGTCTTCATCGTCCTGCTCCGATCGACGATGGGGTCGACTCGCCCGGAATCGGTCAAGGCCAGCTCTGCCGGGACGGTCCGGTGGGACGACGTCCAGGGGGTCGACGCCGCCAAGGAGGAGCTGGTGGACGTGGCGGAGTGGCTCAAGGACCCGAAGCGCTTCGAGGCCCTCGGCGCCCGCGCGCCCCGCGGCGTGCTGCTCTTCGGGCCACCCGGGACCGGAAAGACGATGCTCGCCCGAGCCGTCGCCTCCCATGCCGGCGTCGACTTCTTCGCGGCCTCCGGATCGAGCTTCGTCGAGATGTTCGTGGGCCGTGGCGCCGCCCGGATCCGTCGCCTCTTCAAGGAGGCGCGCAAGTCCGGACGCGCGGTGGTCTTCATCGACGAGCTCGATGCGGTCGGCGGCCACCGCGGCTCGGGAGCCGGGGACGGCGGCACCTCCGAGCGCGAGCAGGCGCTCAACCAGCTGCTGGTCGAGCTCGACGGCTTCGAGAGGGATCCCGGCATGGTGATCGTGCTCGCGGCATCGAACCAGATCGACAAGCTCGACAAGGCCCTCCTCCGGCCCGGCCGCTTTGACCGCCAGGTGCTTGTCGCGCCGCCGGACCGGGACGGTCGGGAGGCGATCCTCCGCTCCCACGCCCGCGACAAGACCCTCTCCGACAGGGTCGACCTGACCGACGTCGCGCGCAAGACCACGGGCCTGACCGGCGCCCAGCTCGCCAACGCCTTGAATGAGGCCGCGATCATCGCGGGCCGGGCGGGCCGGATGTCGATCGCGCGCGAGGACCTCGATGAGGCCCTGCTCCGGCAGTCCGTCGGCTCCCAGCAGTCGCGGCGCATGACGGAGGAGGAGCGCCGGATCATCGCCTACCACGAGGCCGGACACGCGCTCTGCCGGCGGCTCTGCGGCCTCGATCCGCCCGAGATCCTGAGCATTGTTCCCCGCGGGCCGGCGCTCGGCTTCGTCGCCCACTCACCCAGTGAGGACCGCTACCTCCGCTCGCGCAAGCAGCTGATGGACGAGATCGTGATCCTGCTCGGCGGCCGAGCGGCGGAGGAGGAGGTCTTCGGGGAGGCCTACTCAGGTGCCGCCGACGACCTGGCGCGGGTCCAGAGGATCTGCGTACAGATGGTCACCGAGTTCGGGATGACCCTTTCCCACGGCCCGCCCGAGAGCGCGCCCCTGGCGCAGCCCACGGGCGACTACGCGCTCTCCGACCGGACCAGGCGGGACGTCGACGTGAACGCACAGGAGCTCGCGCACCTCGCCTATGCCCGCGCCCGCCAACTGATGCAGCTCAACCGCCACTGCCTCGACGACCTCGCCAACAGCGCGCTCGAGCAGGAGACGCTCACCCGCGAGGACCTCGACGAGATCTTCGGTGCGCATGACCTGCGGCGCTCACTGCTCCCGGAGGAAGAGCAGTCCGAGGCGCGCAAGCTGATCGCCCGCGACCGGTCCCGCTCGACCGGCGCGCTGATGCCGCAGCACACGCAGCGCGACGACCCCGACGCCTCGGACTAACCCTCCAGGATGGCTAGACGGTGCGTGTCCCTCGTCCCATAAAGAAAATGACGAGGGCGACGATGGCCAGCGCGAACAGGACGGGGTGGATGATCGCCCCACCTGCGATGGCGATGATGAGCAGCACGATGCCTGCAATTAGCCACAACATGGCTTCCCTCCTTCCCGTGCCCGGCCTTCCGTGACCAGGCTCGCTCGACGCTCGTATACCCGCAGAAGAGGGGAGCAATCGGAAGAAGTGGGCGGTGCCGGGATCGAACCAGCGACCTTCTCGGTGTAAACGAGACGCTCTCCCAACTGAGCTAACCGCCCTGGGGCGCCCGATTATGGCGACTGTGAGGCGCCGGACCGGGCACTC
>DATDKQ010000069.1:0-11738 GCA_036519915.1 Solirubrobacterales bacterium
TCGTCGGTGAGGTCGATCTCGAGCGCGGCCAGGTTCTCCCGCAGGTGCTCGAGCGAGAGCGTGCCCGGGATCGGCAGGGTCACGGGTGAGCGCCGCAGCAGCCAGGCGAGCGCGATCTGCTCGGCGGAGGCGTTACGAGCCCGCGAGACCTCCGCCAGTGCAGGCGGCCCGCCGCCCTTGAGTGGGTAGTAGGGAACGAACGCGATCCCGTTCTCCTCGCAGTAGTCGACGACGTCGTCGGAGTCCCGATCCGCGACGTTGTAGTGATTCTGCACGGCGGCGATCGGCACGACTCCTAGCGCCGCCTCCACCTGCTCGACGCTGACGGCGGAGACCCCGACCTCGTTGATCCCTCCCGCGTCGCGGTACTCCGCGATCACGCTGAGGCTCTCCTCCAGGGGCGTCTCGGGGTCGACACGGTGCAGGTAGTAGAGGTCGATGACGTCTGTCCGAAGGCTCTCGAGGCTCTGCTCGATCTGCGCTCGCAGCTCCGCCGGGCTGCCGTGGCCGCTGTAGCCGCCCTTTGTCGCAATCACGACTCCGTCTGGCTTCGGCGAAAGCGCCTCGCCGATCGCGCGCTCACTGTCTCCACCGCTGTAGACGTGGGCGGTGTCGATCATGCCGAGACCAGCCTGGACGGCCTGGCGCAGGAATTCGTGGTTCTCGGGCGTGGAGGTGAGCCGGTTGGTCCCAAGGCCGATCCGCGCGACCTCGGTGCCCGCGACGGTGAGCGTGCCGGAGCCCGCTGAGGGCTGCGTGGACATGTCCTCAGGCTACGAGAGCGGCGTCTTCAGCCAGCACAGCTGTCAAGCTTCTCGTCGTTTTGGCCGAGCTAAAGAGCGTGACTGCGGTTCTTCCCGCCGCCGCCGTGGCGGCAGCCTGCGTGCTGTTGGCGCTGGGCGCTGCCGCCACGCCGTTCTCATCGGCAGACGCCAAGCCCCGCGCTTGTGACCGCAGCCTCAATGCGAGCCTGAAGATCGTGCAGCCGCGCGCCGCGCTGGTGGTCTCTGGCGAGGTCTGTGCCAAGGGCAGGGTGAGGATCCAGCAGCGAACCAAGGGGTCGTGGCGACGCATCGGCCGAACCCGGGCCGACCGGGCCGGCGGATTCTCGGCGTGCGTCCGGCTCCGCCGCACCAGAAGGCGAAAGGTGCTGCTGAGCGCGGTCGCTAGCAACGGCACACGGGCCCGGACCATGGTGCGTATCTCGGCCCACGGCGGGACGGGCTGCGAGCTCCACCTGCTGAAGGAGGACCTTGCCACCGATCCCGATCCCCGTGCGCTCTGGGGCAGCATCGACGCGGTCTCGCCAACCCGCCATCAATGGTTCGCCTCCGGCGGACCCGACGGCGGCCCGTTCCGCCGTATCACCGCTCTCGACGGTGACGACTTCGACGGCGAGCGCGCAGAACTCGGCAACGGCGACTATCTCCCCGACAGCCACGGGAGGCTCGACACCTTCTACCTGTACCGAGGCGGCACGCATCGGGTCACCTCGTTCTGGATGCGTCTTGCCGACGGATTTCCGATCAGCCCGGATCGGGAGCGGTGGCAGAACGTCATGCAGATGAAGCAGACCAGCCCGGCGAACAACTCCAGCGGCACTCCCGTACTGGCGCTCCAGGCCACAGACGGGGACTGGCTGCTGAAGCAGTCCGACTCGCCGGGCCCGGCCGACGACATGCACATCCTGTGGCGAACCCCAGCGAGGGTCGGAGTGTGGACCAGGATTGTCTTCGACGCGGTCTACAGCAACGACCCGCGGGTGGCACGGCTCAGGATCACGATCGGCGGAGTCAGCAGTCCGCTGTTCCACACCTACACGCTGAAGACGGAAACCAGCCCACCGGGGGAGGAGCTGCGGACCGGCGATCCGATCCCCTCGCATCTGAGGGTGGGCATCTACCACGACGAGACCCTCCCCTCGGCCTCCGTCGACATCACCGACGTCCAGATCTTCGGCTGACCGGAATTTTGGGGGGCGGCTCAGTAGAAGGCGCAGGTGCTGGCCAGCACGAAGAGCACCGCGATCGGGCAGACGACCAGGCCGGCCAGCGCGACGATCCACCTGCGCAGGACGAGGGCGCCAACGGCAGCCGCCATCGCCCCGATCGCTGTCACCGCAGCAACCGAGTCGATCGGGCTGGTCCAGTCCGGAGGGCTCGCGCTTGCGTCGCATCCGGGTTGAGCTAGGACGAAAACGATGGCGAACAGGCAGGTAAGGGCGGTCAGGCCGATCGTGGCGAGGGATAGCCAGTCCGCCAGCTCCTCCATCCGCGAGCGCTTCAGCTGCCCTGCAGTCCCGAAGTGAACGGCGAGCTTGCCCGCCTGCATGAGCATCTCCCTGACGCCATTCGGCTGGCCCTGCTCGGCCCAGCCCTCGGAGCGGCCCACGAGGGTTCCCGCCGCCGCCGCGACCAGTAGCACCACCGGGATCATCAGAGTGGGGGCCGGCGGGGGCGACACGGAGCTGTCGTCCGTCGCCAGCAGAAGAACGACCGCGCCGATCCCAAGCCAGACGCCGGTCACGCCGAGGTTGGTGAAGATGCGAATCCACCCCCTGCGCGGGGTCGAGCGCAGCCTGTAGGCGACCGTCAGCGCCACGATCGCGAGGATCGCGAACGAATACAGCCAGGCGCGCGAGTCGTACTGGTCCTGGAGCGGCTCGGCGGCGCGGTCCCGCGCCACGTGCTCGCTCAGCTTCGCGTTTCGGCAGGCCGCGTCGGCCGGGCGACAGGCGACCGATTCGTCGGGCAGCCGGGATTCGGTGTGCACCAGGTCACCGGCGGCGAAGCCGAGGATGAAAGCGCACAACGCGAGACCGACCAGGGTGGAACGCGAGGGTGCGCGAAAGCGCAACCCCTCTGACGTTGGAATGCGCGTGGGCACCGAGGGCCGGCTACCCAGTCGGGGGCTGCTCCACCGGTGGCGCGGGCGCCGTGGGCGCGATCGCCCCGACCTCCTGGAAACCCGCCCGCAGCAGGGCGGGCACCTGGGTGAGCGGACTGGGCGAATGCAGCAAGACGAGCCCGAGGTGATGGCTGCCGAGCCGCGCCGTGGTGACGTAGCAGCTGCCGGCGGCGTCGGTGAAGCCGGTCTTCAAGCCCGTCACCTGGGCACCGGGGACGCCGTTGAGGCCGTGCTGCAGGAAGTAGTGGTTGTTGGTCAGGTAGAGATGCTTGCCCTTGATCGGAAAGCGGGGCTTGGCGTACCGCGTCTGGGCGATCTGGGCGATCCGCTTGTTGGCCAGGTCGGCCCGTGCGAGAGCCGCCAGGTCGCGCGGGCACGAGTGGTTTCCCCGGTCGCGCAACCCGTTGGGGGTCGTGAAATGTGTGCAGGTGAGTCCCATCGAGCGCGCCTGCGCGTTCATCTCCTTGATGAAGTGCGGAACGTTGCCGCCGTCGTGTTCGGCGAGGGCGACGGCCGCGTCGTTCGCCGAGATCAGGACCAGCGCCTTCAGCAGCGCTTCGAGCGGGACCTTCTGGCCGCGCGGCAGCAGCCCCGTCGCCGACCCCTGCGTGTGCGCCGCGTTGCGGCTCACCATCACGTGCGCGTCACGTGGATCGGTTCGGGCGACCATCAGGGCGGTCATCATCTTCGTGAGGCTCGCGATCGGCCGCTCGAGGTCCGGCTTGCGCTGCCACAGCACCTCGCCCGTCTTCACGTCGAAGAGGATCCCCGCCACAGGCGGGTGCTTGAACCGGTAGCGCACCGGCGGCGGCCCCGTCATGGGCTGCAGCGCGAAGCGGACGTCGTCGGGACGCTCCGCCGTCGCGAGGTCGGGCGGGAGCCGGCCGGTGGCTCCCTTGGATTGCGAGCCCGAGTCGCCCGGGACGCCGTTCGCACCAGGCCCTCCGGCCGCGGACAGCGTCCGATTCGAGCCGGTCGACTGCGTTTCGCCGTTTCCGGCGCTCTCCGGCCAGATCGCGATGGCGATGAAGGCCGCCGCGCCGAAGGCGACCAACAGCCCCAGGATGACGGCGATCCGCTTAATCATCGGGCGGGTTGCGGAGCGCTCCGATCAGGCCGGCCGCGATCATCCCGATGATCAGCAGCGAGATGCCGTACAGGATGATCGCGCCGATGTCGCCGTAGGTCCGCAGGTGCAGCCCGGTGTCGGCGATCACGTAGATCGTCACCACCGCGAAGAACCCGCAGAACAGCAGGCCGAGCAGCAGCAGGGCATTCCGTAGGTCGGGATCCAATTTGGCTCAGTAGACCGGTAATCGCGGCGGTTCTTCTCTGTCTCTGCCGCCCGTGACCGAAAGGATGACCCCGGCGACGGCCAGTCCGAAGACGAAGCCGCCCACGTGGGCGAAGTAGGCGACCCCCTCGCCGCCGCCCGTCTCGACCGCGACCTGCCCCAATGCGGGGATGAATTGGAGGATGAACCAGATCGCGAGCAGAATCAGCGCTGGGATCTCGACCAGCGTGACGAAGAAGATGATGAAGATCAGGGTCAGGACCCGGGCCCGCGGATACAGGAGCGCGTAGGCCCCGAGAACGCCTGCGATCGCGCCGCTGGCGCCGATGGTGGGCGCAGTCGAGGAGCTGTCGATCACCGCCTGCGTGTAGACGGCGATCAGCCCCGCGAGCAGGTAGAAGATCAGGAACTTCACCCGGCCCAGCCGGTCCTCGATGTTGTTCCCGAAGACCCAGAGGAAGAGCATGTTTCCCGCGATGTGCAGGAAGCCCCCGTGCATGAACATCGAGGTGAAGAGCGTCACCCACCAGGCTGCCTGATTGATCGGGATCGGCCGGGCATCGGGGTTCTGCTGGCCGATTGCGACCGCCTGGTCGTAGTCCTTGGTGCCGGGACAGACGACCCCCGCCTCGAACTGCCCCTGTGAGCCGGCGACCGCTCCGATCGCGCAGTCCCGGTCGTCCGCGTGCGTGATCCGGTACGGGATCGCGCCGTAATCGAGCGAGCTCTGATCGATGTGCCCGAAGCCGACCTGGTCCAGCTTCTTGTCGGTCGGGAAGTTGAGCTGCCAGATGAAGACCGCGACGCAGACCACGATCAGCGCTACGGTCACGACCGGGAACCGCGCGGTCGGGTTGTTGTCCTTGAGCGGAATCACGGGGTCGCGAACACTAGTTGCGGCCCCGAGAGGACCGAGCAGCTATCGCGCGCGCTTGGCGGGGGGCGGAATCTCATCCCGCACCGCCGGCAGCTTCGCTGAGCGCGGCGGCGGCAGGTTCAGGCGTCCGCCCGCGCGAGACGCCACCGCGCCGCTCTTCGTCCAGGTGACCGGCACGGCGTTCTTCTGGCTCAGCACGCTCCAGGTCGGGACGTCGAGGTTTCCGGTCTGGGGGAGACCGTTGGCGGCCTGGAAGGAGTAGACCGCCGACTGTGTCGAGCCCTGGTAGTAGCCGGTGATCGGCGCCGTGAAGCCGGCACCGGCGAGCAGCTGCTGGGCCCAGGCGACGAAGTCGCCCTTCGAGCCCAGTCGCAGGAACGGATAGCTGGGGTAGGGCGGAGTGCTTGCGGCCGCGACGGGAGTGCGGAGCGCCTTCCACTGCCGCTTTCCGGCCGACTGCCAGGACCACCAGCTCACACCCTCGAACCCGTGCGACATGGCCAGCGCCCTGAAGCGCTTGATCTGCCCCGCCTTCGGGTTGTTGTAGACCTGCCCGAGCGGGAGGATCGGCCGCTGGTAGATCCGATTCCACACCCAGGTGTGGATGAATCCCGTGTCCACGGTGGTCCCGATGTCCTTCCAGTAGAGCTGCGGGAGGTTGTACTGCGCCCCACCCGGGCCGAGGAAGACCGAGAAGGGCAGCGCCGGGTGATAGTCGACGTAGGGGAAGCTCGCGAGGGCGACCGGGTAGTCCTGGCCGATCCGCGACCGCAGGCTCGACATGAAGTACGAGGCCTGCGGGTAGCGGCCCTCGTACTGACCCTCCACGTCGAGCACGAGGCAATCCGCACCGTTGGCCACCGCCCGCGCGCCCACCTTCGCCTCTTTGCCGGGCTTGCGCCCGTAGATGAACTGCCAGGCACAGACGTTCAGGCCCCGGGAATGCAGCCCGCTGACGACCGAGGGCGAGAACTGGCTCCAGTAGCCGGTTCCGTCCCCCGACTTGATCAGGACGGTTTCGATCCCGTTCGCGCGAGCCTTCTTGGCGATCGCACCGAGCTTGCCGTGCGAGGAGTGGCTCAGGTACCAGATCCACATCCCGTCCCCGGCCAGCGGGTTCTTCGCCTGCGTCGTGCCGTCACTCGTCTGGGAGACGGCCCCGGTGCTCAGCGGCCCGGCCGCGAGTCCCACGACGAGGGCCGCGGCGGCCATGGCAACGAGGGTTCTGCGTTGGCGGAAACGCATGATCCGAGGCTACGAACCCCCGAACACGCCTCTGCAGGGAAAGCTGCGCTCGGTTAAAGCGCTGACGCGGCCGGAAGCTGCTCGTCCGCGTGGTAGGAGCTGCGCACCAGCGGCCCGGATGCGACCGATTCGAAGCCGAGCTCGTAGGCGGCCTTCTCCAGCGCTGCGAACTCATCCGGGTGCCAGTAGCGATCGACCGGCAGGTGCCTCTCGGTGGGCCGCAGGTACTGGCCCACGGTGAGCACCTGGACGCCGTGCTCGCGGAGGATCCCGAAGGCCTCGACCATCTCGTCGAACTCCTCGCCCAGCCCGACCATCAGGCCGGACTTGGTGACGACCTCGTCACCGGCCATTTCCTTCGCCATCCGAAGGACCCGCGCCGAGCGCAGGAAGTCCGAGCCCCGCCTGGCGATCGGATAGAGCCGCGGCACGGTCTCGACATTGTGGTTGAAGACGTCCGGCCGTTCGGCGATCACCTTGGCGAGCGGCATCTCCTGGCCGCGGAAGTCGGGCGTGAGTACCTCGACCCTGCAACCGGGCGCCATCCGCCGGATCGAGCGGATCACGCCGACGAACGCCCCGGCGCCGTAGTCGGGGAGGTCGTCGCGGTCCACCGAGGTGATCACCGCGTGGCGCAGCCCCATCCGCTTCACCTGGTTCGCGACCCGCAGCGGCTCGAGCGGGTCGTGCCAGGTCGGCTTGCCCGTCTGGACGTTGCAGAAGCCGCAGCGGCGGGTGCAGACGTCGCCAAGGATCATGAAGGTCGCGGTTCCCCGCTCCCAGCACTCGCCCACGTTGGGGCAGTTGGCCTCCTGGCAGACGGTGTGGAGGTTGTCGGTCTCGATCGCCTTCTTCAGGCGCCGGTAGGTCGGCCCGCCGGGCGCCGGCACCTTGAGCCAGGGCGGCTTGCGCGAGCGGAAGGCGACCTTGCCGGACTCGTCCTGCGCCTTCCCGCCCGGGTTGGCGCGCGAGCGGGTGACGTGGAGTCTGTCCGCAATCCGGGCTTCGCCAGCCATCGTTCCTACCGTACTGGGGCCGCCCCGCCGGCCAGCTCGTTCAGCGTGCCCTCCGCCTCGACCGGCTCACGGTCGAAGATCCGGCCGAAGAGCTCGCTCACAGTGTCCATGTAGGCGCTCATGTCCTGCTCCGCCCGGAGCTCGCGGGTCAGCGAGGTCATCCGGCAGCCGTCGATCCCGCAGGGGACGATCCATTCGAAGGGCTGCAGGTCGTTGTTGACGTTGACCGCGAACCCGTGGGTGGTGACCCCGCGATTGACATGAACGCCGATCGAGCCGATCTTCCGGCCCTCCGGCGGCCGTCCACCGACCCAGACCCCGGTCAGGCCGTCGATCACCTCGGCCTCGATCTCGTGGTCGGCGAGCGACTCGATCATCAGCCGCTCCAGGCCGCGGACGTACTCGTGCACGTTGTCGTCGTACGGCTTCAGCGAGACGATCGGGTAGCCGACCAGCTGGCCCGGGCCGTGGTAGGTGACCCGTCCGCCGCGGTCGGTCTCGCAGATCTCGATTCCCTGCATCCTGTACCAGTCCTCGCCCATCGCGAGCTCCGCCTGTTCCGCCCGGCGGCCCTTCGTGTAGACGGGCGGGTGCTCGAGCAGGAGGAGCACGTCCGGGAGGTCTCCGGCGAGGCGCGCCGCCTCGAGCCGTTTCTGCGCCTGTCTGGCCTCCTCGTAGGGCACCAGACCGCAGCGCATCACCAGAACCTCGTCCATGCTCACAGTGTCACACGGCCCCGGTCGCGGCGGCGCCCTGCTGACCCGGTGGCCAGAAGGGCCATTCCTCGAAGCGGAAGCAGAGCCCGGCGTCGTTCAGGCAGACGATCCACAGGTCTCGGTACTCCTTGTTCTTGGGCTCGTGGTATTGGACCTCGACCCTGACGACACCTGTGTCGCCCTCGACGGCGACGATCTCGCCGGACATCTCGAACCCCTCGTCGGGACCGAGGCGCTCCTCCTCCCACATCTCCCCAATCGCCTCGAGGCCGCGGTGCGGCGTCTCGTAGGGTGCCGTCGAGTACGTCGCGTCCTCAGCGAAGAGCTTCGCCAGCACGTCGGTGCCGGGCGTCCGCCAGGCCTTTTCGTATGCCTCGAGCCACTGGGTCAGCTGGACGCGGTCCACCGCCGCTAGCCTAGGCGGCGGAGGCGGGGACGCCGACCGCCGCCACCCGCGCGGCCTCGAGCCGCTCTTCGGCGAGAGCCCTGGCGGCCTCGAGCGGGGTGACCGAGCGCGCCTCCCCTGCCTCGAAAACCCGGCGGAGCGCCTCCCCGATCCCGTCCACGAGCGAGTCCAGCCGCTCCCGGTCGAGGGAATGCAGCTCGCCGTACACGTTGATCAGACCCCCGGCGTTGGCGATGAAGTCGGGGGCGTAGACGATCTCCCGTTCGGCGAGACGATCCGCCAGCGAGCGCTCGGCGAGCACGTTGTTCGCGGCTCCGCAGACGATCTCGCATCGCAGCCGCTCGACGTTCTCGGCGTCGATCGCCCCGCCCAGCGCGCATGGCGCCAGGAGCTCGCACTCGGCGGTGATCGCGTCGGCGGGCTCGAGCCAGCCAGCACCCAGCCGCTCGGCGAGCTCGCGCTTGGCCGGGTCGATGTCGGAGATGCCCAGCTCGGCTCCGTCGGAGGCGAGGCGCTCCGCCAGCCGAGAGCCGACATGGCCTAAGCCCACCACGGTCACGCGGCGACCCGCCAGGTCGTCCGATCCGTAGCGGTGCTCAGCGCTCGCTCGGATCGCGGACTCGACGCCGCGTGCCGTGATCGGGCTTGGATCCCCGGACCCGCCGGAGTCAATGGGGAGGCCCATTACGTACTCGGTGCGCTCCCTGATGATCGACATGTCGTTGGTGCCGGTCCCGACGTCCTCCGCCGTCACGTAGCGGCCGTCCAGCGACTCGATGATGTCCCCGACGTCGAGCATCAGGTCCCGCCGCTGCTCGGGAAGCAGCTCCCCCTCGGGGGGCAGGCAGAGGACCGCCTTGCCGCCACCCAGGTCGAGCCCGGCGGCGGCCGCCTTGTAGGTCATCGCCTCGGAGAGGCGGAGCGCGTCGGCGATCGCGTCGCCGAGCGCTGCGTAGCGCCAGAGGCGCAGGCCACCCAGGGCCGGGCCGAGAACGGTCGAGTGGATCGCGATCACGACGTAGATGCCGCTGCGGCGGCCATGCTTGACCACGACTTCCTCGTGCGCGAGCAGGCTCATCGGTCCCACCCCTCGAGCCGGGCCTTGACGTCGGCTAGGAATCGCGCCGCCTCCGCCCCGTCGAGTGCCCGGTGATCCCACGACATGCAGAGGTTCGTCATCGGCCGCACCGCGATCGCCTCCGATTCGTCGTCGATCACCACCGGCCGCTTGACGATCGCCTCCAGGTCGAGGATCCCCACCTGGGGCTGGTTGATGATCGGCGTCGCGAGGACGGCCCCGAACTGACCGGGGTTGGTGATCGTGAACGTGCCGCCGGCGACGTCGTTGGGCTCGAGCTCGCCACTGCGCGCGCGCTGGGCGAGCCTGGCTATCTCGCTCGCCAGACCCTCGAGACTGAGCCGCTGCGCATGCCGGATCACCGGCACGATCAGTCCCGACTCGAGTGCCACCGCGATCCCGAGGTTGACGTCCTCGTGGTAGACGAGCTCGTCGCCGTCGATCGAGGCGTTCAGGATCGGGTGTCGATCCAGCCCGGCCACCACCGCGCTCGCCACGAAGGCGAGGTAGGTGAGCGGCACCCCGCGACGGGCCATCCCCTCCTTCAGCTCGCGGCGCGTGGCCGCGACGCGGTGCAGATCGACCTCGACGATCGTCGTGCAGTGGGCCGCCGTGCGCCGGCTCTCGAGCATGTGCTCCGCGATCCGCCGCCGCATCGGCGTCATCGGCTCGCGCCGCTCGCCGGGCAGGACGTCCTCGGCCGGGGCCGCGCCGTTCCCTTCGCCCGCCTGAGCGGGGACGGGGGCGGGCGCAGGCGCCTCGGGTTGATAGGGGGACTCGATGTGGAGGGGCCGCTCGGTTTCGGGCTCCGCGGTCTCCTCCGTTGCGGTACTGGCCCCCGACTCGATCAGCGCGACGAGATCCCGCTTGCGGATCCGGCCGCCGATTCCCGTTCCCTCGACCTGGGAGAGGTCGATGCCGTGCTCGTCGGCAATCCGCCGCACGACCGGCGAGTGGAAGCCGGAGCGGTCGGCCTCACCGTCCCCCTGGACCGGTCGAGGCTCGACCGCGGCCGGCTCGGGCTCGCCGGTCGTCTTGGGCTTCGTTGTGGGCTCGGGCTCGTCGTGATGCTCCTCGGGGTGAGCCTCGCCCGGACGCGCGCCGGCGTCCAGCTCGGCGAGCGGGGTGCCGACGTCGACCGTGTCACCCGGCTCGACCAGGATCTTCGCCAGCCGTCCGGCGGCTGGCGAGGGGATCTCGACGTCGATCTTGTCGGTGGTCACCAGGCAGACGGTCTCGTCGCGCTCGACCCAATCGCCGGGCCGCTTCGACCACTCGACGATCGTGCCCTCGGCGACCGAGACCCCCATCTGGGGCATCACGATCTCCAACGTCTGCGTTTCAATAGGCGAGGAGCTCACGCATTGCCTCCTTCATGTCGTCGAGCTGCGGCAGGACCGCCTGCTCGAGCGGCGGGCTGAACGGGATCGGCACGTCCGGCGCCGTCAGGCGGCGCACCGGCGCGTCGAGGGATTCGAACGCCCGCTCGGAGATCAGGCTCGCCACCTCGGCGCTGACGCCGCAGGAGCGGGTCGCTTCGTGCGCGACGAGGACCTTGCCGGTCTTCTCGACGCTCGCGAGGATCGACTCGGAGTCCAGCGGGTTGAGCGTTCGGAGGTCGATCACCTCGATGTCCTCCTCGAGTTCTTCCGCGGCCTGGAGGGCCAGCGGCACGGAGGAGCCGTATGCGATCACGCTCAGCTCACCGCCCTCCCGCGCCACCCTGGCTTCGCCGAGGGGGACGGCGTGTTCGCCCTCCGGGACCTCCCCCTTCACATGCCGGTAGAGCCCCTTGTGCTCGAGGTAGCACACCGGATTCGGGTCGCGGATCGCGCTGATCAGCAGGCCCTTCGCGTCCTCAGCCGTCGCCGGGGCCACGACCTTGAGGCCGGGCGACTGCATGAACCAGGCCTCGGGGTTCTGCGAGTGGAACGGTCCGCCGGAGAAGCCGCCGCCCGAGGGCAGGCGGACAACCATCGGAACCGAGACGCCCTGGCGGTAGTGCAGCTTGCCGGCGACGTTGACCAGCTGGTCGAAGCCGCAGGCGATGAAGTCCGAGAACTGCATCTCGCAGACCGGCTTCATGCCCTCGACGGCGGCTCCGATCGAGGCCCCGATGATCATGTTCTCGGCGAGCGGCGTGTCGAGGACGCGGTCGGCCCCGAACTCCTCGATGAAGCCATCGGTGACCTTGAAGGC
>DATDKQ010000070.1:0-11394 GCA_036519915.1 Solirubrobacterales bacterium
CCCGCGTCGGAGACCAGAGCGACGCTGTCCCCGCGCTCGATTCGCTGCGCGAGCTCCCTGGCGCGATCGGCCTCGTTTCCCTCGTGGTAGGAGACGAGCCGGTGCTGCGCCTCGATCTCGAGGCGCTCGAGGAGCAGCCCGGTGCGGCGGGTGTCCTCGCAGGCGATCGCGTCGGCCTCATGGAGCGCCCGGCGGACCCGCAGGGTGATGTCCTCGAGATTCCCGATCGGCGTCGGGCAGACGACCAGCTTGCCGGGCACTGTTCAGGTCTCCCTGTCGAGCTCGATCAGGGCCATGGCCGCCGCGCCGATCATGCCCGCGTCCGGCCCGAGCTCTGCCAGCTTCACCGGCCTCCCGTTCTGCGGGGGGAGAGCCCGGGAGCGGAGCTCCTCGCGGGCGGGATCGAGCAGCAGGTCGCCCACCACCGAGACTCCGCCGCCGATCACGAACACATCGGGGTCGAAGATGTTGGCGAGGCTGCTCAGGGCGACCCCGATGTGGCGGCCGGCCTGAGCCACCACCTCCTGCGCCGGCCCGTCCCCGGCGAGCGCGAGCTCGGTGACCGTGCGCCCCACGATCGGGCCCTCGGCGAGCGCCTTCCCGAGAGCCGAGTCCGGGTCGCGCCCCGCGGCCTCCTTGCCCGCCTTCGCGATCGCGGTCCCTGAGGCGAGCGCCTCGACGCAGCCGTGGTTCGGGCAGTTGCCCTGGCAGGGAGGGCCGTCCTCCTCGATCACGATGTGCCCGAGCTCGGCAGCGGCGCCGGTCGAGCCGCGGTAGACCTCGCCTCCCAGGACGAGTCCGCCGCCGATTCCAGTGCCGATGGTCAGCATCACGACGTCGCGGGCCCCTCGCCCGGCGCCGTAGAGGAACTCGGCGAGGGCGGCGACGTTCGCGTCGTTGTCGACGAACACGGGCAGCCCGACCCGCTCCTGCATCAGATCCCGAATCGGGACGTCGGTGATCGTGAGATTGACCGCGTGGATGGCGACGCCGCGATCGTGGTCGATGGTGGCGGGGATGCCGAGACCGGCGGCGAGCACGTCGGGGCGCGCCTCCTTTGCCTCCTGCAACTCCCGGGTCAGCTCCTCGATCAGCCTCTCCTCGCTGAGCCCGGTCGAGGGCTCGCTCCCCTGGTATTGGATCTGCTGATCGGAGTCGACGACCCCGACCGCCATCTTCGTCCCCCCGAGGTCGACGCCGATGGTCTCCTGCGGCGTCACAGTCCCGTCCGGAATTTGGACGGGGTCGCGGTGCAGGAAGGGTCCGACGGCATGCGCCAGTATTGATACCCCATGTCTCCGCAGGGAGATGATCGGCCGCCGCGGCGGTCCGGCGGCTCCGAGGGCGGCGGTAAGCCCGAGAAGCCCCAGAAACCCGGCGGGTCCGGGGGCGCCGGCGAGGGCGAATCCGGCAAGAAGCCGGAGTACACGGTCTACGGGCGCAAGCGCCGGAGCGGGGAGAAGCGGCCGGCTCCCAAGGGGCAAAAGCCGGGAGAGAGGCGGGAGAAGCCCCCTTACCGCGTGTACCGCTCTCGCCCGAGCCTGCGCGACCGGTTTCGCAAGCCGAGTCTGGCCAGTCTGCGAACGGAGACCGCGGAGGGTGGCTGGCGCGGGCGGCTGAAGCGGCTCGTCGGGGGCAAGCGGCCCTGGCTGCGCTGGGTGCTGATCGTCGCCGTCGGCTGGCTGCTGCTCAGCTTCATCACCTTCGCGATCTCCGCTCAGATTCAGAAGGGCAAGCTGCCGCAGTCCGCGAAGGATGCGCTCAAGGGCGGTCCCGCCGTGCTGCTCGGCCAGAACATCCTCATCCTCGGCGGCGATCGCCGCGGCAAGACCCAGCACAACGCCAGCGGCGCCGAGGGACAGGGCCCGCCGCGCGCGGACACGATCATGGTCCTGCATGCCTCCCTGACCTCGTTCCACAAGCTGTCGATCCCGCGCGACAGCTTCGCCTCGATCCCGGACTGCGGCGACCAGAAGATCAACGCCTCGCTCGCCTGTAACACCAACAGCCCCAACGGCAACCCCGCCTCGACGATCAAGACCGTCGAGAACTTCCTCGGGATCGACATCAACCACATCGTGATCGTCAACTTCGACGGCTTCGCCGACTTCATCAACACGCTCGGCGGGGTGAAGATCGACGTGCCTGGCAATTCCGACAAGGAGGGCGCCGTCGTCTGCGGCGACGTGGATGGCGGCAAGAAGCAGGGCGGCGTCTCGCTCAAGCTGCCGCCCGGCGAGGTCACGCTGCAGGGCGACAAGGCCCTCGCCTACTCCCGTCTGCGCCATAACACCTGCAACCCCGGCGAGGACGATCGCGACCGCGACGCACGCCAGCAGCAGATCCTCAACGGGATCAAGGACCGCCTCACCAGCGTCACCCGGTTTCCCTACAACTTCATCAAGGGCCCGTTCATCGGATGGGATGCGCCCAAGGCCTTCATCAGCGACATGGGTGGCTTCACGCTGCCCCAGGTGGCGATCGCGGCCATCATCGGCGGCAGCGGCGAGACGAACGTGCTCGGCGGCAACAAGGCCGCCATCTCATCCGGGCCCGGCGGCAGCCTCCAGATCCCGCAGAGCGCCTGCGTGGACGCGGTCAAGGAGCTGACGGGCAGCGACCCGCCGCACGACGCCGAGTGCTCGCCGTAGTCAGTCGGAGCTCGAGCCGGACTTCGCCGTGTCCCCGCCGTTCGAGGAGGACTTCGCATCGCTCGACGACTCGGATGAGGAGCTGCCCGAGTCGCCGCCCGAGTCGCCGCCCGAATCGCCGCTCGAGTCGCTGGACGAGTCGCCGTCCTTCGCCGCCCCGGCCTTCGCCTTCTTGGCGTAGTCGGTCGTGTAGAAGCCCGAGCCCTTGAAGTGAACCGCGATCGGGTGGAAAACCCGCTCGACGGGAGCGCCGCACACCTCGCAGGTCTCGACTGGGTCATCAGACATGCTCTGGATCACCTCGAAGGTGTGTCCGTTCGTGCAGCGGTATTCGTAGGTGGGCATCGGGAGGGAGAGGGTAGTGGGCGCCGTCTCCGCACAACGCATGCGGCGGTCCGTAAAGCGGTCCGTTTACGCTGATCGCCATGGCTGAGCTCACCAAGCTCGACGAGATCGTCGCCCTCTGCAAGCGCCGCGGCTTCATCTTCCCGGCGTCGGAGATCTACGGCGGCTTCCGGAACACCTACGACTACGGGCACTACGGCGTCCTGCTCAAGAACAACGTCAAGGGCGAGTGGTGGCGCGCGATGCTCCGGGAGCGCGACGACATCGTGGCGCTCGACTCGGCGATCATCCAGAACCCGAAGGTCTGGGAGGCATCGGGACACCTCGCCGGCTTCACCGATCCGCTCGTCCAGTGCCTCGGCGAGTGCAAGCAGCGCTTCCGGGAGGACGACCTGCGCGAGGACCAGCTCGGCTCGGAGGACGCGGAGGGCGAGATTCGCTGCCCGGTCTGCGGCGGCGAGCTCTCGGAGCCGCGCCAGTTCAACCTGATGTTCGAGACCTTCGTCGGTCCCGTGCAGGACGAGTCGAACAAGGCCTATCTGCGCCCCGAGACAGCGCAGGGCATCTTCATCAACTTCAAGAACGTCCTGCAGTTCTCCCGCAAGAAGCCGCCTTTCGGGATCGCCCAGATCGGCAAGTCCTTCCGCAACGAGATCACCCCCGGCAACTTCATCTTCCGGACCTTCGAGTTCGAGCAGATGGAGATGGAGTTCTTCGTTCCGCCGGCGGACGTCGGCCAGTGGCACGAGTACTGGATGGAGGAGCGGAGGCGGTGGTACACCGACCTCGGCATCCGGCCCGAGAAGCTGAGGCTCCGAGCCCACGGAGACGATGAGCTCTCCCACTACTCCAGCGCCACCTCCGACGTCGAGTACCTCTTCCCGATGGGATGGTCCGAGCTCGAGGGCATCGCCAACCGCGGCGACTTTGACCTCACCCAGCACGCCAAGTTCTCCGGCGAGAAGCTGGAGTACGTCGACTCGGGAAGCGGCGACCGCTACGTGCCGTACGTGGTCGAGCCGGCGGCCGGGGTCGACCGGGCGATGCTCGCCTTCATGATCGACGCCTACGAGACCGAGGAGGTCGAGGGGCGCGAGCGAACCGTGCTCCGCCTGCACCCGAAGCTGGCGCCGGTCAAGGTCGCGGTTCTGCCCCTGGTCAACAAGGACGGACAGCCCGAGAAGGCGCGCGAGATCTACGAGCAGCTGCGCGAGCTGATGTTCACCGAGTACGACACTGGGGGCTCGATCGGCAAGCGCTACCGCCGCCAGGACGAGATCGGCACGCCCTGGGGCGTCACCGTCGACCACCAGACGATGGAGGACGACACCGTGACCCTGAGGGACCGCGATTCGCTCGAGCAGGACAGGATCGCGATCGCGGAGCTCGCGGACGAGCTCACCCGGCGCCTCAAGGAGCCGTGGACCTCCCCGAAGCTCGGCGCAGCGGCCTGAAAACCGGCGGATTGGCGCTTTTGCTCCGCATAGCGGAGCAAACGCGACACTCGAAGGACATTCGGCCAGGCGACCGGTCAGTGATCTGGATCTTGCTGCCGCGCTGACTGCTGTATCGCTCGCCGACCTCCAGCACGGGGCCACCCTATCCGCCGATTCCGGTAGAAGCCAATGCCGTGACCGCACGCCGAAGCGTCGGCGTTTTCGTCCTGGGTGCCGCCATCTCGGGCTGGAACTGCGGCAACGTCGGCCCGGTCGTCGGCTCGCTCTCGAGCGAGTTCGACATCGGCCTGGGAGCGATCGGGCTGCTCTCAGGAACGTTCTTCTTCGCCGGGATCGCGGTTGCGGACCTCGTCGGCGCGGTGATCGCCCGCCGCATCCGCGTCCTCTACGGAATCTGGGCCTGTTGCGTTTTCTCGGCACTCGGAAACCTGGTCATCGCGGTCGGCGACAGCTTCGGGGTGCTGGCGGTGGGCAGGGTCATCGCTGGAATGGGCGTGGGCCTGTCGATCCTCTTCATCCCGGCATACGCGAGGGCGATCGGCGGCGTACGGCTGCTCGGCCTCTACGGCGCCGGCCTGACGCTGGGCATCGCGGCCGCCCTGCTGCTGGGCAGCCTTCTCGAGGGCGGAGACGTCGACTGGCGGGTCTCCTTCCTGATCACCGCTGCGCTGGCCGTGGTGTCGCTGCCGCTGCTGCCGAACGAGGTGGTCGAGATCGTCCGCGCGCCGGCGAACGATCAGGGCCTCGTCCGGGAAGCGCTCACGAACCAGGCCTGGTGGCGAGTCGAGGCCCTCGGCATCACCACGCTGACGATCCCGCTGGTGATCGGCGCCTGGCTGGTGCACTATCTGATCACCGACATCGGCCTCTCCGCCGGAGCCGCGGGAGGGCTCTCCTTCCTCCTCTTCGGAATCTCGGCGGTGATGCGAGACGTGGCCGGAAGGCTCGCCGGGTCCGGCACCTCTCCGTCGCTGCTCGTACTCGCCGGTCTCTCGGTCGCCGCAGGTGGGATCGCGTTGCTCGGCCTGGGGACCTCCGCTGTGGCCGCCACCGCCGCACTCGTCCTGATCGGGATCGGGTTGTCCCTTCCCTACCCCCTGTTCTATGACCAGGGTGAGAGGGTGCTGCCCGACCGTCCGCTTGGGGGCCTCGGGCTCCTGCAGGTCGGCGGCAACGCCTTCCCCATCCTCGTCGTCCCGCTATTCGGCGCCGCGCTCGCGAGCGGGGACTCGGATGCTGCGTTCCTCTTCCTGGCCGCCTTCACCGTCCTGACGGCCGTGCTGAACGCGAGGCCTGCGGTGCCGCCGGAACCAGCCGAGACGACCTAGCGCGACCAGCGCTCGCCCTGGCTGATCCGCTCCTGGCCGGTCCAGGCGAAGTCCATCGCCGCCTGGACGACCTCCTCCTTCGGCACCTTGCGGTGGAGGTCCCACCAGTCGGCGAGCGACTGCATCGCCCCCACCATCTGCTGGGCAATCATCTCGACGAACTGCGGCAGTTTGGGGAAGTCGAGCCCCCGTCGCTCAGCCTCCTCGCTCATCAGCTGGACGATGGCGGCCGCGACCTCGTCGCGGAGGCGGTCGAGCCGCAGCGCGACGTCGGGGTCGTCGGCGTTCCGGAACATGATCCGCCAGGCGCCGCGACGCTCCTCGACGAAGCCGAAAAAGGCCTCGATGCCGGCCCGCATCCGCGCCTCGCCCGGCTCGGCGCCGGCCACCGCGCCGCTGATCCGCTCGACCAGCTCATGCACGTGCATCTCGAGCATCGCGACGTAGAGCTCCCGCTTGGATGAGAAGTGCTCATAGAGGAGGGCCTTCGAGACGCCCGCGCGCTCGGCGACCGCGTCCAGGGAGGTCTCGTGATAGCCGGAGTCAGCGAAGGCCGAGCGCGCGGCGTCGAGGATCGCCTCGCGGCGAGCCGCGGCACTCATCCGGGAGCGCGGGGCGGGGCCTGTGGTTTGTGTGACGGAACTCACGCTACTAACTGACTGGTCAGTCAGTTACTATACGGGTTGGTTCGGCGGCGGTGTTTGTGGCCGCCGGATATGGCGAAGCCGGGATAACACGAGAGGAGTGCACCAATGTCGGTCGCACAGCAGAGCACCGCCCAGCAGATCACCTACGACGACCTCTACCGCCGCTGGGAGGAGGGCAACTGGAAGGCGACCGAACTCGACTTCACGCAGGACAAGCGGGGCTGGGAGTCCCTGTCCGAGATCCAGCGGAAGTCCGCCATGTGGGTCTACTCGATGTTTTTCTACGGCGAGGACGCGGTCACCGACGGCCTCTCCCCCTTCATCGAGGCCGCCCCCAAGGAGGAGCAGAAGTACTTCCTCGCCACCCAGCAGGTCGACGAGGCCCGTCACGCCGTCTTCTTCTATCGCTTCTTCAACGAGGTGATCGGCGTCGAGGGCGACATCGCCACCGCCCTCGAGGCCACCCTGCCGGAACTGGGCTGGGGCTACCGCAACGTCTTCGGACGGCTCGAGCGGATGGTCGAGGAGCTCCACAGCGACCGCTCCCTGCCCAAGTTCGCCCAGGCGATCACGCTCTACCACATGGTGATCGAGGCGACAATGGCTCAGCCGACCCAACACTTCATCGAGGACTTCTTCGTCAAGGCGGGCACGATGCCCGGCTTCAGCGCGGGAATGGAGAAGGTCTCGAGGGATGAGCAGCGCCACATCGGCTTCGGGGTCAAGGTCCTCTCGGAGCTGTTCGCCGAGTCCGAGGAGTGCAAGGCCGCCGCGGACGAGCTCCTGAGGGAGGTCCTGCCGTACGTGACCGGGATCTTCGTGCCGCCCAACTGGGACGAGCGCTACACCACCGAGTACGGCTTCACCATCGCCGAGCTCTACGCCTGGGGCATGCGCTCGGTCGAGCAGAAGTGGCGGGCGACCGGCTACCCGCTCAAAGACCATCCGCCCGGCATCTACCCCTTCGACCCCGAGATGCCGCACGGTGAGCGAGCCGAGCGGCAGATCAAGCTGCTCCGTGCCGGAGTGCTCGGCGCGCCCAACGGAAAGCCCCAAGCGAACCACGAGGTCGAGGAGATCCTCTTCGACGTGATCGCCCGCTCCGCCCATACCGATGCCGTCGACCGGCCGGTGACGATCCAGTGGCGCTTCGAGGACGCCGAGCCGTGGCACGTCCGCATCGACAACGGCTCAACCAGCGCGGCCCCGGGGATCGCCGACGAGGCCGATCTCACCCTGCGGACCACCTGGGCGGACTGGATCGACATCTCGATCCGCGGCCAGGACGCCCGCCGTGCGATCCTGCGCCGCAAGCTCAAGCCACGTGGCTCGCTCCGCCAGCTCGCGCGGATGCCAAAGATCTTCCCGCCGCGCCCGGCGCCGGTCGAGTAGTCAGCCGTCTGAGTCCGCCGGCGGTGCCTTCTTGGGCGAGGGGATCCCGTCGCCGATCCCGCCCGAGTTCGGGACCCCTCGGAACAGGGCCTTGATCAGAGCCTGTCTCAGGCCCGGCACCTCCGAGGCGTCGATCGTCTGACCTTTCTGGTCCGGGTCGATCCCGTGCTCGCGCAGGACCTCCTGGATCTCCTCCCGCTTGTCGGTGCCGCGCAGGTCGAGCGTCTGGGAGGAACCGGGCTCGGTCCAGCCGGACTCGCCCATCGAGACGCTCTGCGAGTCGGGGATCGCCGTGCCTGCGACCACGGCTTCGAACTCAGGCGTCCCCGGCTCGGGCATCGCCCGCTCGTCGCTCTTCCTGAAGAAGCCGAAGAGGCCCACGGTCCGATCCTACGCCCCCGGATCGTCCTCGGGATCGGAGGAGGCCGAGCCGAGCTCGACCCCGACCAGGTTCGCCGGGCGGCCCGGCAGGTACATCGATGAGCCGGTGGCGAGGGCGACCTTCTTTCCCTCGGCGTTGGTGAGCTCGGCCGCGGCGACGACCAGGGTGCGTCCCCGGTGCAGGATGCGCGCCCGGGCCGTCATCTCCTCCCCGTCCGGGAAGACCGGTCGCAGGTAGTTGACCTTGAAATCGAGCGTCGCCACGGCGGTGTCAGCCGGAGCGGTGCTGAACACCGCAGAGGTCATCGCGCTCTCGGCCAGCATCGCGGTGAAGCCGCCCTGGATCGTCCCGGCCGAGGTCGAGAGCCACTTGCTGCAGGGCAGGGCCGTCACGGTCGCCCCCTCATCCGCCTCGGCGAGACGCAGTCCGGTCAGGTGATAGATCGGCGGCCGCGGCAACTCGCCGGCGATCAGCGCTCGCAGGATCTCGAGGCCGCTGCGCCGCTCGAACACCTCCTGCGGCAGAACCTCGCCCTCGACCTCACGCCGCAGCGGATCGTTTGGGTCGCTCCCGGGAGGCTCCTGTTCGATCGCCGGCCGGTCCTCCGGCGGGTCGGGCAGTGGATCCACCGGCGGAAAGACGGTGCAGCGGGTCGTCCCGTGCGAGATCAGCTGGTCGTCCTCGTCGAACAGGAAGGCCTCCGAGATTCCCAGCGAGCGGCCCCGGTGGATCAGCTGCCCCGAGCCGGTGACCGCAGAGCCGGACTTCGGCACGACCGGGCGCAGGAACGTCATCGAGAGCTCGGCGGTGGTCATTCCCTGCCCCGGACCGACGTCCGAATGGATGACCGAGCCGAGCGCGGCGTCGCCGATCACTGCCAGCACGCCCCCGGAGATCAGCCCAGAGGAGTTCGCGAACCACGGGGACGCCGGCATCGAAAAGGTGGAGTGGCCGCGCGAGCCCTCGGTCATCCCGAGCTCGGTCAGATACCCCATCGGCGAGTACGGGATCAGGCCGCGGCGGGCGGCGCCCATCCGCTGCTCGCCGTGGAGCGCCAGGAACGAGCGGTCCGGGTAGCCGCCCTTGGCGCGCTCCTGCCAGATCATGCGTGACCGCTAGCCGGCCAGGATGTGCCGCGCGGCCTGCGTCCCGGCGTCGATCACACCGGTGTGGTCCCGGTCGGGATCCGAGAGGACCTGCAGGGCGATCCCGTCCGCCATCGCGAAGAGCAGCGCCACCAACGCGTTGATGTCGGTGCGGGGCGAGATCACGCCCTCGGCCTGCTTGGCGCTGAGGATTTCGGCGACGTGGTCGCGGGTCCGGTTGAAGAGCTCCCCCACCTCGCGCTGGATCTCGGGGTTGCGGCGCCCGGCCGTGAAGAGGTCGAAGAGCAGCACCCAGAAGCCGGGCTCGTTCTGGATCGAGTCCTGGAGGTCGGCGACCAGGATCTCGAGGATCTCGTCCACCGACTGCGCGTTCCCGAGGGGCTCGTCGAGGCGAGCGATGCGGTGCTCGGTGTCACGGCGGACGACCTCGACCAGGAGCGCCTCCTTGGTACCGAAGTAGTAGTGGAGCAGTCCGCGACTGACTCCCGCCTCGCGGGCGACATGCTCGAAGGTCGAGCCGGCGATGCCCCGGCGGGCGACGCTCGAGCGCATCGCCTCGACGATCCGCTGCGCCTTCTCCCCGCTCAGCTCCCGTGTCTTCGTCGCCTCCACGCCCCGCACTCTAGGAGGTTGGCTGGCTGGACAGCCTGCTGATCGCGGGCGCCGCTAGCGGAGCTTCACCGGCGGATTGTGGCCGGGGATCACCACCGCCGGATCGAGGTCGCGGATCCGCTTCCACTGCTCCAGCAGCTCATCCCGTTCCGGGCCGAAGTCCTCGGGCAGGTCCATCCGCTCGAAGTACTCGGGCAGTGGTCCGACACAGTCGGAGGCGATGACGACGAGGCCGTCGTCGGTGTCGACGAGCAGGGAGATCAGCCCCTCACTGTGCCCGGGGGTCCGGATCCAGCGCAGCCCGGGCTCGATCTCGCCCTCCTCCCCCTCGAGAACCTCCAGGTTCGCCATCTCGAGCACGCCGGCGACGAGCTGGGCGTACGGCGCCTCGGTCTCGAGCTTGTGGACGTAGGTCCGCCGCATCGGCCACCCCGCGAGCCCCTCGGCGTGGTCGAAATGGAGGTGGGTGAGGATCACGTCCTTGACGTCGTTCGGGTCGACGCCGAGCTCCTCCAGGGCTCCGATCACCGGCGCCCCCTGCATGATCAGGCCGGGATCGACGAGGTAGTCGCGCTCGCCCCGGACCAGGAGGGTGTTAGGAAAGGCGACCATCCCCGTGGTCCGCCCGCCCTGCTGCAGCGACTTGTAGCGCTCGAAGCCCTCGGCCGAGCTGCCGATCGTCGCCGCCTCCGCCTCGCCGTTGGACACGGCGAAGACATAGCGCTGGGCCGGAACAAGGATGTGGACGCTCGCCATCGGCGTCGCCAGGGTAATGACCCGAGTTGGCTATCCTCTGTCTGTACCAACTACAGAAATTGGACCTACTCATGAGCCTTCTTCTGATTCCACTCGACGAAGCGATTGTCTTCCCCTCCATCACGGCGACCCTCTCGGTCGACACCGGCGATGAGGACCGCGTCTTCCTGCTGCCGCGCCAGAACGGCGAGTTCGGCCGCATCGGCGTCGTCGCCGAGGTGATCGAGCGCGGCCAGCTGCCGGGCGGCGGGCACGTCGCAACCGTGGTCGGTCTGCATCGCGGGCTGGCCGGGGCCGCTGAGCCCGTCGGCGAGCAGCTGCGCGTCGAAGTACAGGAGATCCACGACGGCAATCCTGAGGACGAGCGCACCAACGAGCTCATGCAGGAGTACCGCGCCGTCGTCGAGGAGATCCTCGAGCTGCGCAACGCGGATGAGCGCATCGGCGCCTTCCTGCTCTCGATCGAGGATCCGGGAGCCCTGGCCGACACGGCGGGCTACAGCCCCGATCTCACCCGTGAGCAGAAGCTCAAGCTGATCGAGAGCGTCGACGTCAAGGCGCGCCTCGAGCTGGCGATCCAGATGCAGCGCGAGCGCCTGGCCGAGCTTCAGGTCCGCCGCAAGATCCGCGACGACGTTGAGGGCGGCGCGCAGGCGCAGCAGCGCGAGTACTTCCTGCGCAAGCAGATGGAGTCGATCCGCAAGGAGCTGGGCGAGGA
>DATDKQ010000071.1:0-2569 GCA_036519915.1 Solirubrobacterales bacterium
GCTCGGCGTGCGACTGATCGAGGGCCCGCTCGCCGGCACGATGACCCCGATCTTCCAGACCAGCGCGAACCGCAGCGGCGGCCCGGCCCCGCGGAGCTTCGAGGAGATCGACGACGAAGTGCTCGCAGCCGCGGACATGGCCATCGACGGCGGGGAGGAGCTGATCGGCGCCTCCTCGACCGTCATCGACCTCAGCGAGCTCGACTCGGCGGGCCGCTGGGAGGTCCTGCGCGAAGGCGCGCTGCCGCGCGGCGTGATCGACCGGGTCCTGGGCGACACGGCGAGCGGCTAGGAGGCCGCCGCCCGGGCCTCGCGCTCGGCCTCGGCGTGGCTCGTGTAGGCCCAGCCGCGCTGGAAACCCTCGCCGCGCGGCTCCACGACCCAGCCGACCTCGCTGCTCACCTCCGCGCCGCTGCCTCCCCCGGTGGCAGTCATCTGCCCGAGGACGAGCAGGCGATCGCCGATCTCGCGGATCTGGCCCAGCTCAACGTGGATCTCCGAGAACATCTCGTCGACGTCCTCGAACCAGGCGCGGATGCCGTTGTGCCCGTGGTATCCGGGGTCTCCCTCGACCCGAGCGGTCAGGAACGGGTGCCATTCGCAGTCCGGGTTCCAGACCGCGGCGAAGGCCTCGGCGTCGCGGGCGTTGTACGCGTCGCGCAGCCGTTCGAGCAGCGGCCGGTAGTCGCCCACCGTCATGTCGACGGTCCCTGCTCGAGCGCCGAGAGTGCCTGATCGAGCGTGGGGTAGAGGGAGAGCCGAATCGCCTGGCCGTCCCGCAGCTCCCAGACCATCACCGCGTCCTGGCCGAAGTCGAGTCCCGTGGTCTTGCCGCGCGCGCGGAGCGTGAACTCGACCACGACGCGATCTCCGAGCTCGCGGAAGCCCCGGGCGTCCCAGCGGATCCCGTCCATGACCTCATCGAAGGAGGAGAACCAGCGACGGATGCCCTCGTGGCCGCGGTAGGTGTCCGGCTCGGAGGCGAGTTCGGGCGGAGTGGTCGCCTCGAAGTCGGGATGGATGAAGGGCAGGATTCCCTCGACCCCGCTCTCATTGAATGCCTCGAAGCCCAGCTCGACGATCTCGAGGTTGCCGGTCGCCACCGCCCCAGCGTAGGACTTCAGCTTGCGGCTGTGACCGTGCTTCGAATGAAGAGCTCGCGGGCCCGCTTCCGCTCCGGCGTGACCCCGCGCTCGATCCGCTCGAGCGTCATGCCCTGCATGCCCGCGATCACCATCACGGTGAGGACGCGGGCCCTGGCCGGCGTCAGGCCGTCGCTCGCTTCGGTAAGCAGGCGCACGAGCACCTCGCGCCACTGCTCGTTGACCTCGGCGATCGTCCGCCGGACCTCCGGCTCGACCACGGACACCGCCGCGAGGTCGAAGTAGAGGCGAGCGACCCGCTCGTCCTCGTCCAGCACCCACTCGATCCCGGCGTCCACGGCGCGGATCACGGCCTCGACCGTGGCCGCACCATCGACTGCTTCGAGCACCGCCTCGGTGATCATCTCGGCGATCGAGCGGCCCGCCGCCCCCACCAGGCCCTGCTTCGAGCCGTAGTGATATGCGACCAGCGGCTTCGACTCGCCGGCGCGCGCGGCGACCTTGGCGATGGTCAGGCCGGCGTAGCCGTCCGACTTCAGGACCTCGATCGCCGCCTCCAGGATGCGCTCCCGCGCGCCGGTGGAGGGCCGCCCCCTGCGGGCCGGGGTCGCGCCTGTAGATTCGGCGGCGGTGTTTGTAGCCGCCGTTGATGGTGGTGGTGTCACGCGGTGGCGAGCATCGCCGGATCGAGACCCATCGCCGCGAGCTTCTTGGAGAGCGACTTCGCGGCGTACTCGAAGATCTCGCTCGAGTGGTAGAAGGGCGTCTGGAAGTTGTACGGGTCCTCCACCCACGGCGGGACGAAGACCAGGGTGGCGACCGGCAGGCACTCCTTCAGGGTGTCCTCGATGATCCTCGCGTTCGCCTGGTCGTCCTTGATCGCGTCGGCGAGGAACTTGACGCCGAAGCCGACGTGGCGGGACTCGTCCCGGTTCACCGCCGTGAACCCCGCGGTGAAGCCTGGGAACCAATTCCGCTCCCGCATCGACTTGATCATGAAGCGGGCTGCGGAAAGGGCGAGCATCCCCTCGATCACGATCATGTAGACGGTGATGCCGCGGACGAGCTTGGGGAAGTCGCTCGGGTCCTTACGCAGATCCTCGGCGCACTCGTGGAGGATCCCGTTGAAGAGCGTCTCCCAGTCCTTGTTCACCACGTAACGCTGCTTGTCGATCATCTCGCCGAGGCTGTCGGCCTCGATGCCGAAGACCTCGCGGTAGAAGCCGTTCCAGAAGACGGTGTGCTTGGCCTCGTCGGAGATCTGCGTGGTGAGGAAGACCTTTGCCTCGTGGGTCGGAGCCGCCATGGCGAAGGGGAGCAACTCCAGCGTCACCCGCTCCTCGCCGAGGAAGAACTCCGAGAACCCGAACTCGAGGAACCTGCGCTCATCGGCGGTGAACATGTCCGGGTCGGCCCACTGCTTGGCGTCCTCGGTGAAGTCGAAGTCCTCGGTCGACCAATGCTGG
>DATDKQ010000072.1:0-5204 GCA_036519915.1 Solirubrobacterales bacterium
TCGCGCAGATGCTCGAACGTGTAGATGCCGGTCGAGTGCCCGTCGCTCCAGTGGAAGCGGATCGCATACCGGCCCACCGGGTCGATCGAGAGCGGCCGGACATCCTTGCTGATCGATTCCTCGCGAAGCCGCTTGTTCCCCGAGATCTCGTCGACGCACATCGCGCACCTACAGCCCACGCGCAGGGCATAGCCGGTGTAGATGCTCTCGTGCCCGTCCTTCCAGAGAATCCGCACCTCGGTCTCGGATGGCCGCGTAATCTCCGCGATCTCCGGTCGATCGGCGGAGACTCCACCCATGGTGAGGGTGCTGACTTGCGCCGCGAGGTTCTCGGCGACCCGAAGGAAGGCACAGGCGCTCGGCGACTCGGGCATGGACTGGACGATGGGGTTTCCCTCGTCCGAGGTCGTGCGGATATCCGTAGAGAGGGGGATCTCGCCCAGGAAGGGGATCCCACTCGCCGCCGCGAATCGCCGGGCGCCGCCGCTGCCGAAGATTTCCTCACGGTGGCCGCAGTGGCGGCACTCGAAGCCGCTCATGTTCTCGACCAACCCAAGGACCGGAGTGCGTAGCTTGGTGAACATGAAGACGGCCTTTTCGGCCACGTTGAAGGCGAGATCTTGCGGGGTCGAGACGACCGCCGCGCCGGTGAGGGGGATCCTCTGGCAGAGGCTTAACTGAACATCCCCGGTACCGGGAGGCAGATCGACGAGCAGGTAGTCGAGCTCGCCCCACTCAACGCCGCCGAGGAACTTGTCGATCACCTTGGCGAGCATGGGTCCCCGCCAGATGGTGGCCTCTCCTTTCGGCACGAAGAAGCCGATCGACACGATCTTGACGCCGTAGCGGAGGACGGGAACGATCGTGCCGTTCTGGGCTGTGGGCGGAGTGGTGGCGCCCATGATGGTGGGAATACTCGGCCCGTAGACATCGGCGTCCATCAAGCCCACCCTGGCTCCCAGCTTCGCCAGCGCGATCGCGAGATTCGCGCTCACGGTGGACTTCCCGACGCCGCCCTTCCCGCTGGCGACGGGAACGACGTTCTTGACCAGCGGGATGAGCTCGTCCTTCTGCTCCGACTGAGTACCCCGCACCTTCGAGGTCATCTCGACCTCGACGTTCGTGACGCCCGGGAGGGAGAGGACCGCCCGATGCGCGTCCTCCTTCATCTGGTCGCGGACGGGACAGGCTGGAGTGGTGAGCTCGATGGCGAAGGAAACGTTCTCGCCGTCGATTTGAAGGTCCTTAACGAAGCCGAGCGTGACGATGTCCCGACCCAGGTCCGGGTCCTTGATCTGGGAGAGAGCCGCACGGATGTCTTCCAGCGCGATTGTCGGCTCTGTCCTTTCCTTCATGCTCACCTCGCTGACGTCAGCACATGGAGATGGTCGAGGGCGGGACCCGCGCCGAAGTGGCATCGGTTCTAAGCGAGAAGCTGCTCGCCGAGCTCTCCGACCGTTCTCAGGTCGTCCTTCATCCACGCCCGATCTGGCGAAGCGCGGCACCGGTCTGGCGCCGGCTACCGGGGGTGGAGCCAGCGTCCGGTTGGTCGAGTGTCTCGAAAGGTTGCTGTGTCATGCCCTATCGCCAAAGCGTTTATCTGATTGCAACGATAAGTATCATATCAACGGTTCTCTTGAGATGGCTCATTCGCGTACCGCCACTCGCACCACCCCACCCGCCACGCCCACGGCGCCGCTCCACCCCTCGCCGGACCAACGCCCATCCCCGCCCAGGACGCCGCCACCCACGCCTCCACCCGCCGCCACACCCACCTCCCCGCAGCCGTGCCGGTGACCGACCGCGACATCGAGCAGGACCGCGTCGACGCCCACGTCGAGCGCTGCCTCAGGCAGCTCGGCTTCTCAGCTTGCGAGAGCCACGTGCTCAACGGTGCCGGCGCCGACCACCACTACGCCGAGCACCTCGTCCGAGACCTCGGCTACTCCGTCGACCAGACCTACGAGCTGCTCCGCCCGTGACCCCCACGCGTCCCCCACTGCAACCTGCGTCGCTCCGGTCTGATGACATGCTTCGCGTCGAGGGCGACTTTCGCTGACCGCGACCTCTCCACAACGCCACATCACGGCGGTTCTGGTAGTAGGCGCCGGCGGCGCCGGCCTGCGCGCGGCGATTGCCGCGCGCGACGCTGGCGTCGATTGCCTCGTCGTCTCGAAGAGGAGCGTGCGTGACGCCCACACCGTGCTCGCCGCCGGCGGCGTGAACGCTGCGTTTGGGACGATGGACCCCGAGGACTCGTGGCAGCAGCACGCCGCCGACACGTTGCGCGAGGGGTACTTCCTCGCCGACCCTCGCGTGGTCGAGCAGGTCTGTCGCGACGCCCCGGGGGCTCTGGAAGAGCTCGTCGAGTGGGGCGCCAGGCTAGCGCGCGGACCCGACGGGCGGCTCACCCAACGCTACTTCGGCGCCCACCGCTATAGGCGCACCTGCTTTGCCGGTGACTACACAGGCCGCGAGATCCAGCGTGTGCTCGTCGACCAAGCGATCAGCAAGGGCGTCGCCTACCGCGAGGACATCCGCATCACCGACCTGCTCGTCGACGCGGGGCGCTGCTTCGGCGCCTACGGCTTCGACACCGAAAGCGGTGAGCGCCACGTTTTCCTGGCCGACGCGGTGATCATCGCCACCGGCGGTCACACCCGCTTGTGGCGCCGCTCCTCCTCCCGCCGCGACGAGAACACCGGCGACGGCATGGCGCTCGCGCTCCGCGCAAGCTGCCGGCTGGCAGACATGGAGCTCGTCCAGTTCCATCCAACTGGGATCACCTGGCCGGAGGATGTCGCCGGCACCCTCGTCACCGAGGCCGTCCGCGGAGAAGGCGGCGTTCTGACCAACAGTCAGGGCGAGCGCTTCATGAGCCGCTATGACCCCGACCGGATGGAGCTATCCACACGGGACCGCGTCGCACTTGCAAACTACACCGAGATCAGCGAAGGCCGCGGCACGGCGAATGGTGGTGTCCTCCTGGACGTCTCCCAGCTCGGCCTCGACCGGATCCGGGAGCGCTTGCCGCGGACGCTGCGCCAGATGCTCGACCTGCAGATGGTCGACATCTCGCGCGGACCGGTCGACGTCGCGCCGACGGTGCACTACTCGATGGGCGGCATCGTCGTCGACGCCGCTACTCACCAGACCGATGTCGGCGGGCTCTACGCGGCGGGCGAGGTCACCACCGGCCTTCATGGCGCCAACCGCCTCGGCGGCAACAGCCTCACCGAGGTGCTCGTGTACGGCCGCATCGCGGGCACCGCAGCTGCTGCGTACTCCGCGTCCTTGACGACGGCGCTCCGTGCGCCTGATGCGGTCGAGGCGGCCGCGCGGCGACTCGACCGCGTCGAGGCCCAACGTGGCGAGGTGTTCGCACGGCCGCTCCAGCGCGAGATCCGCGACGCCCTTTGGGAGGGCTGCGGTGTCGTCCGTGACGCCGATGGGCTGAATGACGCGCTGCTCCGCATCGGCGGCGTCGAGGCCCGCCTGCCGCGACTTGACGTCCGCGCCGATCTCGCCGGCTATGCCGACCTGGCACTTGCCTGCGACCTCCACGACATGACGCTCTGCGCGCGCGCCACTGTCCTCGGCGCGCTTGAACGACGTGAGACCCGCGGCTGCCACAATCGCGCCGACTATCCTGAAGCGGACGGACCGGCCAACATCGAGTGCCTGCTCGAAGAGGGCGAGCTCCGCCTCTCGCGCCGCCGGCCCCTTCAGGACGCCACCTTTGCTGTGCCGGGCGTCGAGGCTGGGAACTACGCCATCGCCGGCCGTCTCCTCGAGTAAGTCGACTCGACGCTACGCCAGGGGATTGAGCCGGTCGAGGTCAATGACGTTCAACCTTCCTCGACGTGCACGGGGTAGGTCTCGACCGGAAGGTAGGCGGGAAGAGTGGGGGAGACTAGGCGACGACCGCTCCTCGTCGCTCGGGCGCGGCGGTAAGAGCGCCCCAGGGGACTCGAAGACCGTCACGAGTCGCCAGCCGCCCCATTATGGGGCTTGGTAGTGCCTCCAGCCGCAGCGGTCGCAATAGAGCCAGGGCGCCGGTATGACTCGGTACTTGCGAGGCCGGTCTCGCCCGTCACGGCTGGGCGGGCGACCGCAAGCCGGGGCGCTCGATCTCCAGAGAGTCGTCCGGTCTACGACTCGTCAGGGAGTCCCCCGGGGAAATCTGGGTAGTCGGGATGATGCTCTGCGTAGCCGCTCGCGCGGTAGATCTCGAACTGCTCTGCCCGTCGCAACACCGCAGCCTTGCCCTCGGCGATCGCCAGATCGACGAGCTGGCGCAGCAGCTCATCCGCGCCCAGCGGCGGCTTGTGTTCGGCGGCAGCGTCGCACAGCCAGGCATACCGGTCGTCGCTCAAGCGAACGCGCACCATGCGGCTGTCAGGAGACGGTCCTCCGCGGCGCTCATCGTGGCGCTTAGGTACTCGGCTGCGATCGCTGCTCAGCGCGTGCTCCAAGTGACGGCGCGCGGCGGCGGAGCCTCGATGCGGCGGAGGTCAGCCCGTGTGCGCATGAAGAAGCCTTCGCTTGGCTCGGCGACTCCGGCCTCGGCGGTATCCACTCGTTCTCCGGGCGGCCTCGGAGGCTCCCTCGTCGGACGGCGGAGCCGACACCGGCTCTGTCGGCCTGCCATTCCGCCTCGCGGCAGGCTCACTCGGCGTCTTGGGCCAGCTCGACCAAGCCGGGCCGTCGGCCGAGTGGCGGCAACGCGAACCTGGCCGCAATCCTGGCAGATCGTGGTACCGCCCGCCGGTTCGGCGACCCGCCACCGGATCGAGGCAATGTGCGCCCGCCCGTGACTTGACCACGGGACGTGCTTGGTCTCACGCGCGCAGCCAGAGCAGTAGCGGCGAAGTGCCCTCCCCGCCGCCTGCCTGCGGCTCAGCCGTGCTCGCGCTTGCTCCGGCCGCGGATGCGGAAACACCGCACCTCCCTGCCGGGCAGCAGGGGTCGCACCTAGGATGTCGAGCCGGACCTTGAATAGGCCGTTGAACAGGCAGCCCGCATCCGCAAACCGTTCGACGGTTCTGGCTGCCACGAAAAAAACACCTCCCTTACACCTTGAACGGATAAGGAAGGCGCCGGCCCGCCATCGGTATTCGTCCTAGTCTCCTCAGACTAGCGCGAATGCTTACCGGCGCGGGCCGAATCCCAGAAGGTTCTCGGAGCGATTCAGCGACGAAGGC
>DATDKQ010000073.1:0-5098 GCA_036519915.1 Solirubrobacterales bacterium
AATACGGCCGCGGCGCTAGAGGGAGATGCGCTCGGTGCCGCGATCGCGGGAGCGCGGCTGAGGCGGGAGGTGCACTGGGGCGGCCGACAGCGCTCGGATGCGCATGTCAGACCAGGTGACGCCCTCCCGAACCAGCGCGGGGACGCCCAGGGCGACCGCTGTTGCGATCTCGACCGCCTGCAGGATCACCCCGTAGGCGAGCGCATCGGCGGCCGGGATTCCGAAGCCCTTGTTGAGCACGCTGATGATCGCCAGCTGGAAGATGCCGATGTTGGACGGCGTCGCCGGGACGACCGCGGTGACGTTGACGGCGAAGAGGCAGGCGGCGGCGGCGCCGATCGCCACCTTGTGGTCGAGGCCGAGCGCCGCGAACAGCGCCCAGCAGGCGAGCAGCTGCAGGAACCAGGCGAAGAGCTGGGCGAACGTCGCGAACGAGCCCCGGCGGGGATCACGGAAGACGGTGAGTCCCCGGCGCGCCTTCTTGATCGCGCCTCGAACGGTCTGGATCGCGCGCGCCACCCGGCCCTCGCCGTTCACCTTGACCAGCGACGGGGCGAGAAGGACGGCGAGCAGGATCAGGAGCGGAGCGGTTGAGACCAGGAACAGCTTCTGCGTACTCGCCTGGAAGAGGTCGGTGGTGGAGACGATGATCCCGCCGAGCAGGACCAGCGCGAAGATGTTGATAGCGGTCTGCGAGACGAGGGTCCCGATCAGCACCGGGAAGGTCTCGCGCATCCGGCCGACCCGCCGGGAGAGGACCATCGCCCTCGCCGGCTCACCGAGCCTGGCCGGCAGCGTCGCCGACATGAGGACCCCGATCATCGTCGCCGAGGTGACGTCGCGGCGCCTCACCACGCTGCCGGGGAGCGCCGCACGGGCAATCGCGACCCACGACGCGGCGCGGGCGAACATCGCGCCGACCATCAGCGCGCACGCGATCAGCACCCACTTGAGGTCCGAGTCGATGATGTTGGCGGCCACGCGGTCCACGCCGATCCGGCGTGCGGCGAGCGCGGTGAAAAGCAGGCCGAGGGCCCCCGCGACGGCGACTGCGACCTTGCGCGCCACGCGTCGGCCACGGCCGCCACCGGTCGTCGGAGCCGGCTCGAGAGAGGGGAGGCGCTTGGCGGGGCGCCTCGGCCCGCCGTCGATGCGAACGAGTCCGGTCCGCCTGGCCGTCGACTCGGCCTGAGATACCGGGGCGGGGGCAGGTTCCGTCACCCACTCGTAGACCTTCTTGACCTGATCGGCAACACGCGGCCAGGCATAGCGCTCGGCGCTGCGGCGGCCCGCCTCGCCCATCGCAACGAGTCGCTCGGGCTCGTGGGCGAGCAGCTGGAGCTCTTCGGCCAGTGCCTGGGGGTCGGCGGGCGGCACCAGGACGCCGTCGACACCGTCGGTGACGACGTCCCTGTAGCCGGCGATCTTAGAGGCGATCACGGGCGTTCCCGCGGCGAACGCCTCGGTGAGGACCATGCCGAAGCTCTCGCCGGCCAGGGAGGGAGCACAGAGCAGGTCGGCGTCACCGAGCTGCCGCCAGAGGACAGAGTCGGACACCTTGCCGAGCACGTCGATGTGTGAGAGCACATCGGGGTCGGAGATCAGGCTGGAGAGATCCTCGGGGTCGGCGCCGATGACGGTCAGCCGCGAGGGAACGTGCTCGACCAGGGCCTGGAAGGCGGAGAGCAGCACGGGCAGCCCCTTGCGCTCCTCGGCGCGCCCGACGAAGAGCAGGCGCAGCTCATCGCTCGGCGGCTTGGGACCCTTCGGCGTCGCCTCGACGTCGACGCCGTTCGGGACGATCACATAGTCGCCGCCGAACCAGCGGCGGCCGGTCCAGGCGGCGGCCTCCGAGACGGCGATCCGGGCCGAGAGCTGGTTGAGCCGGCGCCTGGCACCCAACAGCGTCGCGAGGTGATTGGGGAAGGCCTTGGTCGAGTAGGCGTGGAAAGTGCCGACCACCGGCGCACCCCTGAAGGTCATCGCGTCCCAGCCGACCAATGGAGCGAGCGGTTCATGCACGTGCACGACGTCGTAGTTGCCGGCTCGGAGCTCGCGGCGGAGCGAGATCGGCCCCTCCGGGAAGGAGGAGAGGTTGGACACGGCGCCGTTCGCCCCGTAACCGACGGTCCGGCCGAGCGGAATCAGGTACTCCGGAGCCTCCCGGAGCTCGGGTTGGGAACGGTGGAGGCGGCGGCTGAGGAAACCCGGCGGATCCCACGGGGCGAGCACTCGAACGTGATCGCCCTGGGACATGAACTGCTCCGCCAGCGCCTCGACATGCCTGTTCACGCCTCCCTGGTACGTCCAGGAATACGGCGAGACAAGCGCAATGCGCATAGTCCCAGGGTACCGAGAAGGCTGGCGGTGCTTCGTGTTGGAAGTCACACCTCGGTCACTTACCCGGCGCTCGCTCGCCGATTACGCGGGGAACTACTGATTTCTCCTGCCTGCGACCAGGCGAATGCCAGAAAGGCGCCCATTGCGAGAGAGCCGAGCACGAGAAAGGTCGCCCCCGAATCGTTGACGAGCACGCCCACAGCGACCGCCACGCAGGCGCCGAGCAGGCCGGCGCGTGCAATCGGGGCGGGCCCGAGCCAGACGTCGATCCGGCGCCGCTGCGCGATCGCCGCGCAAATCCCCACCACGACGACCCAGAACAGGGGGTTTCCGGCCGCCTGACCGAAGTCGTGCGCGGAGAGCCGCAGCCGCCGGTCGGCGAGGTCGGCCAGGTCCCCGGCCCCGCCGGCGTCGAGAACCGAACGTGTGAGGTGGGAGTTGCCACCTGAAACCAGATCAATGAAGAGCAAGGCAGCGACACCTGCGAGCGCAGCCGCAATCACGGCGACCGAAAGTCGGCGAAAAGACGATCTCGAGCGATTGACCCCCGTATTCGGGGCGAAGTGCTCGAAATCGTCCGGGAGGGCCACCACCGCCACCGCGGCGCCGACGGGCAACACGATGGCCGCGCCGACGTCGGCGCCGAAGCGACCCGCTGCGAAGACCAGCGCGGCGACCAGCCCTCCGATTACGAACGCTGCGCCCGCACCGCGCCGGCTCACACCCCTTCCCCAGCCGGTGTAAGCACTGAGCCCTGCGCCCACGCTGACGGGCACCATCACCGCAATCAACGCCTCGAGCTCGTTGCCGATCCCGTAGAAGCGCACGCCGAAGATCGGATTGGGGCCGAGCAGCGAGAGCTCCGTCAGCCCCGACCCGGCGACCACGTCGATCCCATAGGCGCTCACGGTGATCGCACACGCGCCCGCAAGCGCCCACCATCCGGGGACGAATCGGAGGGTGACCGCCGCAAGGGCCGCTGCCCCCAGACCCACCAGCACGGCCTCGGCGACTGCGCTCGGCTCGATCGCCGCCCCGGCCAGAAGCATGAGCGGCATGTAGGCGAAGGCGAGAGCAAGCCAGGCGAGGGCCCGTCTCCGCGCCGCCGGAGCGAATGCCGCCGCACCGGCAAGCAGGACCCAGGCGGCGAGGCAGCCGATGACCACCGGAGCCCGCCGATCCGGGATCGCCTTCATGCGCCGGGCCCGGTCCTCGATCGCGCCCGGATCCAGCTCCCCCTCCGAACGGATCGGCTCGCCGTCCATCTGATCTGGGACCGCCAGGCCGAGGCGCCGCAGGATCGTCGGTGCCAGATCGGTCGAGAGGACATAGCCGTCGGTCCTGGTGGAGTCGGAGGTGAGATCGCCGTTGAAGCCACGGCCGGCGATCCCGATCGGGAGAGCTTCGTTCTCCCCCGGGGGCGGAGCTGCGAGCGCGATCAGCAGGTCGCCGCCTCCCAGCCTCCTGACGAGACCGGGAAGCTCCGCTTCCCCCGCCCTGACCACCGCGAGCCCCGGACAGCGACGCCGCACGCACTCGCCCGGCGGGGAGGGCGAGACGAGGCCGTTGACATCGGCGGCCGTAAGCGCTGCAGCAGTCATCGGTTGCTCCGCCGACGCGGGAACGCCGGCGACTCGCAGCCTGGTCGCGAGCAGGCCGGGGATCAGGTCGGCCGGGGCGTCATCGGCGCGCTCGATCACCTCGGCCCAGTTCGGGACCTCCCGGGCGAACGGGAAGAGCCCCGGCAGGCTGCGGTGGTATAGCGAATCGCCGATCCGCCTTCCCTGCGAGACGTCCAGGAAGGTCTGCTGCGAGGAGACCTCTCCGATGCCGGCGCTCAGCAGCCCGAGCGACATCCCGCTCACCCTGGCGAGGTCCGCGACGGTCGTGTCCCGGGGCAGGACCGCAAACGTCACGCTCGCCTCAGGCGCCGACGCGGCCGCGGCCGGCGCCGCAAGCCCGCACAACACCGTCCCGGCGGTGAGCGCGACGGCCACTACTCTTCGTTTCGTGGCCGACCGCACGTTCGTCAAGTTCACGTTCTTCAAGCTCGACCCCGCCTGGCGCAGGCGCGATGCGGGGGAGCGAGCCCGCGACAAGGCCGAGTTCCAGGCGGCCTGCGACGACTTCGCGGAGGACCGCTCGCTGCGAGCGTATTCCACGGTCGGCACCCGCGGCGACGTGGACCTGCTGGTGCTCAGCCAGAGCCCGATCCTGGAGGACATCCATACCTTCCACGTGGTCCTCGGCCAGAGCGGACTGGCCCGCTGGGCCAGCACGCCGTATTCGTATCTGGCGATGACGAAGCCGTCCCCGTACTCGGACTCCGAGTCCCGCCCCGAGATCTGCACCTCCGACCGCAGGTACCTCTTCATCTACCCCTTCGACAAGAAGCGCGAGTGGTACGGGCTGCCGCTGGAGGAGCGCCGGCGGATCATGGCCAATCACATCGAGGTCGGCCGCCGCTACCCGGAGATCTCGATCAACACGGCGTACTCGTTCGGACTCGACGACCAGGAGTTCGTCGTCTCCTTCGAGGGTGACGACCCGGGAGAGTTCCTCGACCTCGTCCAGGAGCTGAGGGGCACCGAGTCGAGCTCCTACACACTGCGCGACACCCCGATCTTCACCTGCGTGGCGATGTCGCTCGGCCGCACACTCGACGCTCTCGACGGCACCGCCGCCACGGCGGTTGCCCCCACTCCCGCCTAGTCCAGCCACTACCCTTTCGCGTCCGTTTGATTGGGAGCGAACCGAC
>DATDKQ010000074.1:0-4875 GCA_036519915.1 Solirubrobacterales bacterium
CGGATGCCCGCGAAGATCTGCCGGCGGATGGGCAGATCCCAGTTTCGGAAGCTGATTCGGATCACGTTGCGCCGAGTCGCCCACGCCCCACCGCGCAGCACCTTGTGCTCGTCGCCGAAGAAGACCTCCGAGTACTCCGGGTAGGGAAAGGCCTCGAAGCCGGGATAGGCGGTGAAGTCGGAGCTCGTCCACTCCCAGACATCACCCAGCATCTGCACTGCGCCGCAATCCGAGGCGGCGTCGGCGTAAGCGCCGGCCGGCGCCGGGCCGAAGGAGAACTGGTCGAGGTTGGCTCGCTCGCGGCTCGCGCCGTGCGCCGCGGCCTCCCATTCCGCCTCGGTGGGCAGACGCTTCTCCGCCCAGCGCGCGAACGCGTCGGCCTCGTCCCAGGAGACGTGGACCACGGGCAGGCGCGGGTCGACCTCCTGCGTTCGGCCCATCGCGGTGCGGACCCAGCCGTCCTCACCGTCACGCTCCCAATACATCGGCGGCTCGGAGCCGGTCTCCTCGAGGTAGGTCATGTAGGCGGCGTTGGTCACCGGAGTGCGGTCGATCCAGAAGGGCTCGAGCTCGACCCGATGGCGGGGGCGCTCGTTGTCGTACGCGAATCCAACGCTGGCCGCCCCGATCTCGTGAGGTCCGCCCTCGACCAGGACCATCTCGGGACCGTCCGAGACCGGCTCGGCAGCCGGGGCGCCGTCCACCTCGGCAGGCTCGTAGGACTCGACCATCTGCAGCAGCTGGAGCATGGTCTCGTTGTGTTGGTACTCGTGGGCGAGCAGCATCTCGTAGACGAAACCGTCCGCCAGCAGCGGGTCCTCGGGATCGAGCTCGATCTCGTCGAGGACCTCGAGGGTCCGCTCGCGGACCCCTTCCATGTAGGGGCGTACTTCGTCCGCCTTCAGGATGGGCAGCTCGCCGCGGATCTTGCGGGGCTGCTCGATGGCGTCGTAGAACTCACCCAGCTCTCCTCGGAGTGGCTGGCGCCGGCCTATGCGCTGGACCAGCCAGAGCTCCTCGAAGTTGGCGATGTGCCCCAGATCCCAGATCAGGGGGCTGAGAATCGGGTCGTAGACCCGATTCAGCTGCTCCTCCGTGAGCGGCTCGATCAACCTCAGGGTGTGGCGACGTGCCTCGTCCAAACGCCCGGCCAACTCGGCCTTGCGATCGGAAGCCGGACGACCGCCACCCTCGCTGGTGGGGGCTGCAACCTCCGCGATGCGTCAACCCTACCGAGAGAGGTTCACCGGCTGTGAAGGATTTGCAATCCCCGGGGCGCGGTGCGCCGTATCGATAGGTCAATGAGCCCCAGAGGCCGACTGATGAGCCGGGCCGTCTCGATCGCGGTGATCGCCTGCCTCGCCGCCGGATCGATCGCCGTGAACGCGGGCGCAGCCTCGAGTCAATCAGTGGCGTCCGCGAGCAAGAAATGCAACAAGAAGAAGAATCACCGGAAGAAGCGCCGCTGCAAGCGGAAGGCGGCCCTGCCAGCAAGCATCGTGATCTCGCCGACCAGCCAAGACTTCGGCATCGTGCAGCTACCCCAGGGCCCGACCCGGAGCCTCGCGATCACCAACACTGGCGGCTCGCCCAGCGGGCTCCCGGTCCCCTCCATCACCGGCTCCAATCCGGAGAGCTTCGGGGTCATCGCGAACGGCTGCGCGGCACCGCTCGGCCCCGGCCTCACCTGCCAGATCGACGTCGACCTGCTGCCGCAAGGGCTCGGACCGGTGTCGGCGACCCTGAGCGTGACCGCGGTACCAGGCGGCGTCGCGTCCGCCACGATGACCGGCAAGATCGAGGCTTAGAGGCCTGAGGCGGCGCCCAGCGGAAGTAGCTAGGGTCCCGCGCCGTGAAGATCGAGGGGGCAAGCGCGCTGGTCGCAGGCGGCGCCTCGGGACTCGGGGCCGCCACCGTTCGCGCGCTCCACAGGCGGGGCGCGTCCGTCGTCATCGCCGACATGAATGGCGAGAAGGGCGAGGCGCTCGCCTCCGAGCTGGGCGAAAACGCCGCCTTCATGGAGGCGAATGTGATGGAGCCGGACCCGGTCCAGGCGGCGGTCGAGGCCGCCGCCGACGCGCCCGGCGGGCTGCGAATCTCGGTTTGCTGCGCCGGCATCGGCTGGGCTCAGCGCACGGCCTCCAAGCAGGGACCGCACGATCTGGAGATCTTCCACAACGTGATCAAGGTGAACCTGGTCGGGACGTTCAACGTCCTCCGGCTCGCCTGCGCCGCGATGTCCGACAACGAGCCCGACGAGGAGGGCGAGCGCGGTGTCTGCATCAACACGGCCTCGATCGCTGCCTGGGACGGCCAGATCGGGCAGGTTGCCTACTCGGCCTCGAAGGGAGGCGTCGTCGGCCTGACGCTGCCCGCCGCGCGCGACATGGCCGGGCGCGGCGTCCGGGTGAACACGATCGCCCCGGGCCTGTTCGACACGCCGCTGCTCGGCGCGTTGCCGGAGGAGCAGCGCCAGGCGCTGGGCGCCGGCATCCCCTTCCCGCAGCGCCTCGGGCGGCCCGAGGAGTACGGCCAGCTCGCCTGTCAGATCGTCGAGAACACGATGCTGAACGGTGAGGCGATCCGGCTCGACGGCGCGCTGCGGATGCCGCCGCGTTAGTCGGTCCCCGCGTACTCTGGGTCGAACCAGACACGCTTCCGCCACGGGGGACTGACCGCGAACGAGAAGCCGTCGCGGGCATGCAGGGTCTCGAGCGGGATCAGGACGAGTCGTCCGTCCTTTGTGCTCCTTGCGGGCGGGACGCGGAACCGAATCCAGGACCTCGCCGGGCGTTCCAGCGGCCTGCCGGCGTGGCTGCCGCCCGAGATGTAATAGCGCTCCTGGTCGGGCTGCCAGCCGTTGTACCCGTAATGGGAGGTTGCTCGGGCGAAGGTCTCGCCGGGCCCGACGCGCACCTGGTAGCCCTCCCAGTCATCCGGGTGGAAACTCGAATGCCCGAGTGCCCTGGTCACGCGGCGGATCGGGCCGTCCAGCGGGGTGCTCCCCTCCGCCGTCGCGCTGCCCGGGTAGTAGAGCCAGTAATGGAGGTAGAGGTTGCCGCGTCGCGAGCCGGAGCAGACGCCGCCCCACGCTTCGGTGCTCGCCACGTGCCCCGAGCGGCAGTCGATCGCGTGCGTGAAGGCGACGACCCGCAGGCCCTGGCTCGTCCGGGTGACCGCGCCGCTCTCCGGCCCCTCGGCGCACGCGTCCGATCGACAGGCGCGAAAGTCGACCGGCAGCGTCCGCATCCCGTCCTCGTAGAGCAGAGCCGGCGCGTGGTCGCGCAGAAGCGCGGCGACCTCGGCGCCGTTCGCCGCCCGCAGACCAGGCTCGTTCGCGCAGTCCTCGGTGAGCCGGACCGCGCAGATCAGCCGCTCGCCGATCTCGTTGGCGAGTGCGATTCCCGGCAGGCGCAGTCCGGCTACCCACGCCAGCGCACCGAGCGCGGTCGAGACAACCGCGATCAGGGCGATCCACTCGACGGTCCCCTGGCCCGATCTGGCTCGGCCACACTCGAGCGAAGCTAGGTACGGCCGTACGCTGGAGGTTCCGCGGAAGTGCCGAGAGGCTCGCTAATCGGCCCCGAATGCCGTGCTAGGGTCGCCCGCGATGGAGGGAGCACCGAGGGCTCAGGGTCGTGGGGCGAGGTTCTGGCTGACGATCGTCCTGGTCGCCATCGGGTTCATCTTCATCGCGGTCAACTTCCAGAAGGTGACGATCGACTTCGTCTTCGCGGAGGCCAAGGCTCCGCTGGTGGTGGCGCTCCTCATCTCGGGTGGGATCGGCTTCCTCATCGGCCTCGCCCTTCCGCGGTTCCGCCGCCAAGACAAAGACTGAAGGCCCGCATGGGCAGGAATGCGGTAGTTGAGCGCGGGTAGGTGAACGTCGTGAGATCGATTCCCGTCGTGGTCGCCTCTGCCATGGTCCTGGCCCTGTGGGGATGCGGGGGCTCGGGCTCCGACACGACCAGCACAACGGTCACTCCCTCGCAGCCGACCACCACCGTGGCAGCGCCGAGCGGGCCGATGGTCAGGGTCTGCAACCGCACCCTGGCGCGGGAGGTCAGCCGGGCGCTCCGCTCCAGCGGATACGAGCGGAGGGTCCCATCCCTCATGGCAGCCGGCACCCAGCGCCTCTCCAGCTGCGATTTCGCGAAGGTCGTCGAGATCTCAGTGGACGGGGCCCCGGACGCCGTCCAGCGCTACCAGAACCGGATCACTGAATCCGCTCAGTTTGCGGTCGACAGGAAGCACTTCCAGCCGCAGCCGGTTTCCGGCATCGGCTCCAAGTCCCTGGGAGCCGCCGGGGCCAACTGGCTGCCCTGGCTCAACCAGCTGCTCTCTGCCAGGGGTAAGCGCGTGCTCATCGTCGCCGTCAACTCCGAGGCTCTGCCCCAGTCGCAGCGACTTGCGGCCGCGAAGGCGGTCTCCCTCGCGGTCTACGACCGCCTCTAGAGCTTCTCGACCTCGGCGGCGATGTCGGAGGCGGCGCCCTTCGCGTCCTCGAAGAGCATCGACGTCTTGTCCTCGTAGAAGAGGTCGTTGTCGATACCCGCGAAGCCGGGGCTGAGGCTGCGCTTGATCACGATGACCTCCTTGGCCTCGTCGACCTCGATGATCGGCATGCCGGCGATCGGCGAATTGGGGTCGTCCTTGGCGGCCGGATTGGTGACGTCGTTCGCACCGATGACCACCGCGACGTCCATCTGCGGCATCTCGGGATTGATCTCGTCCATCTCCTTGAGCTGCTCGTACGGGACGTCGGCCTCGGCGAGCAGGACGTTCATGTGGCCGGGCATCCGCCCCGCGACCGGATGGATCGCGTAGCTGACGTTGACGCCCCGCTTCTCCAGCGCGTTGGCGAGCTCCTTGACG
>DATDKQ010000075.1:0-2914 GCA_036519915.1 Solirubrobacterales bacterium
ACCAGTTCAACGCCGCCGTGGATCTGCTCAAGCAGCAGCATCCGTACGTCGGGGACTACTGGTCCTCGTACCTGAAGCAGATCAACCTGTTCACAAGCGGTGACGACCAGGTCGGCACGACGTGGCAGTACCAGTACTTCACGTTGCTCGCCGACAACCAGCCGGTGAAGGCGCCTGGCGCCGACACGGGCTTCGTTCCCACAGAGGGTGCAACCGGGTGGTCAGACACCTGGATGATCTCGTCAGAGGCCAAGCACCCGAATTGCATGTACAAGTGGATGAACTACATCACCAGCGCACCGGTACAGGCGCAGGTCATGCAGTGGTTCGGCGAGGCACCCGCGCAGAGCACGGCGTGCGAGCCAAACGAAATCGCCACTGCCGATAAGGCGCTGGGCCTGCCACCGGATCCGAAGTTCTGCGACAACTACCACGCAGCGGATCCGGAGTTCTGGAAGCGCGTGTACTACTGGAACACACCCCTTGCGGCCTGCGGTGACGACCGCGGCGATGTCTGCAAGGACTACAACGACTGGGTCTCGGCGTGGACCGAGATCAAGGGGTGATGTGGCTGGCTCTAATCACCTCATGACTCAGCGGCCGTGGAAGCCGCCGGCGTAGGCGCCGGCACCGAGAAGAGGTCGGTGGGCCGCAGGCTCGCCGACCTCTTCCACGGCCGCCCACGCCTTCAGATCGGGTCGCTCTTGAGCGGCCCGATCGCCTGGCTGGTGATCGGCTATCTCGGGTCCCTGGCCGTCCTGCTGATCGCCTCCTTCTGGGGGGTCAGTGCGATCAGCGGCGAGCTCCAGAAGAGCTTCACGCTCGACAACTACAAGGAGCTGCTCGACCAGTCGGTCTACAAGGACGTCGCCGTACGGACCGTTGGGATTGCCGCGGCGGCGACGCTGACCGATGCGCTCCTCGCCTTCCCGGTCGCGTTCTACATGGCGAAGGTGGCGAGCCCACGGGTGAAGGGTCTGCTGGTAGTGGCGATCCTGATGCCGCTCTGGTCGTTCTACCTGGTCAAGGTCTATGCGTGGCAGTCGATGCTCGCAACGGGAGGGTTCATCGACTGGGCGCTCAACCCGTTCGGCGTCAGTGGCCCCGGATACGGGTCCACCGCCGTCTGGCTTGTGGAGAGCTACCTGTGGCTGCCATACATGATCCTGCCCATCTACGCGGGCCTGGAGCGGATCCCGAATTCGATGATCTCCGCCTCGGAGGACCTGGGGGCGAACCCGTGGCGGACCTTCCGCAGCGTGGTCCTCCCGCTCGCCTTCCCGGCGATCGTCGCCGGGTCGATCTTCACCTTCTCGCTGACCCTCGGCGACTACATCACGCCAACGTTGGTCTCGCCGGACACGCAGTTCATCGGCAACGTCATCTTCTCGCAGCACACCAACAACCTGCCGCTGGCGTCAGCGTTCGCTGTGGTGCCGATCATCGTGATGGTGATTTACCTGGCGATCGCGAGGCGACTCGGAGCGTTCGAGCACCTATGAGGCTCTCGCCCGCGACCAGGAACCTGCTGCGAGGCGGCGTCGCGATCACGCTCGCCTTCATCTACATCCCGTTGATCGTGATCGCGATCTATGCCTTCAACGGCGGCAACTCCCTGGCGTGGCCGCCACCGGACCTGACGACCAAGTGGTTCGGGGAGGCGATCGGCAACCAGGGAGCGCGCGACGCGCTGTGGACGTCGATCAGGGTGGGCGCGGTCGCAACCGGGATCGCACTCCTCCTCGGCAGCCTCGCCTCGTTCGCGGTGGCGCGCTTCCGGTTCTTCGGCCGCGAGACGATCTCCTTCCTCGTCGTTCTGCCGATCGCGCTGCCCGGAGTGGTAACCGGACTCGCACTGAGCAACACCTTCACCCAGGTACTCGGCGTGGACCTCAGCCTGCTGACCGTGATCGCGGGGCACGCCACCTTCTGCATCGTCGTCGTCTACAACAACGTGATCGCGCGGCTGCGGAGGGTCTCCGGCAACCTCGAGGAGGCCTCGGCCGATCTCGGGGCTCACACCTGGCAGACGCTGAGGTTCGTGACCCTCCCGAGCATCCAAACCGCGCTGGTGGCAGGAGGGCTGCTCGCCTTCGCTCTCTCCTTCGACGAGATCATCGTCACCAACTTCACGATCGGCGCGGGCGAACAGACCCTGCCGATCTGGATCTTCAGCAACCTGTTCAGGCCCGCCCAGCTGCCGATCGTCAACGTGGTCGCCGTGATCGTCGTCCTGCTGTCGATCATCCCCGTCTACCTCGCGCATCGGCTGACGCGCGAGGAGGGTGTCAGCGCGCGGGCGGGCGGCGCCGGCGCGATCGCCGAGAGCACCGCGGTTCCCTAGGCCTCGAGCTACCTCAGCACCGGGCAGTGCTCGGGGTGCCAGCCGATCTTGATCTTCGTCCCGGACTGCCATCCGAAAACTGAACCGCGAGTCAGCTTACGCTGTGAGCGCCGCCGGATCAACCCCGAGTTCGGCGCCGAGCCGCTCCGCGGCGACCAGACGGGCGCGCTCCAGGTTCATCGCCGGGTCCCGAATCAGAGCGCGGACCCCGAGCCCGTCGAAGAGGGCCATCGCCAAGTCGGCGACCTCGTCGGGGTCCACCTCGCGGAACTCGCCGCTCTCCACCCCCCGCCGGATCACCCTGGCGATCCACTCCCGGTAGCTCTCGTACATCCGGCCCGCCACGGGGCGCAACTCGGGCTCGCGGACGGCGCGGAGCCAGAGCTCCACCCAGAGAACCCACTCGCGCTCGCCTTCCCCGGGCGTCGGGAGGCACTCCTCGATCGCGATCGCCAGGCCCTCCGTAGCCGAGGGCGCGGCCGCGGGGCCGGCGGCGAAGCGCTCGTCCGCGGCCAGCTCGAACGATTGGAGCAGCGCCTGTGCGAGCAGCTCCTCGCGGGTGGAGAAGTA
>DATDKQ010000076.1:0-3325 GCA_036519915.1 Solirubrobacterales bacterium
GTAGGCCTCCGCGAAGTCGCCGGGGGCCTGAAACCGCTGCCTGAGCTCGTTGTAGAAGCCCAGGTCGATATAGACCTTCTGGTCGAGCGGGCAGTAGAACGGCCCGGTCGCGGAGCTGGCGAGCCCGCACCCCGATTGCACCTGATTGCGGAAGAGGACGAGCTTCGCGCGCTGATATGGCTTGCCGGCGGCCTCGAACTGCTGCTGCCAGAAGCCCTGCGCGTCGTCGAGCACGAAGGAGACGAACTGGACCTCCTTGTCCTCGTCGGGGCTCCCGGGGACCGTGTTGTCCCCCGTCCCGCTCTGCGGCACCTGCGGGAAGGCGCTGGTCGGATCCGGGACGTTGAAGCCGCCACCACCGCCCCCCTTGACGAAGAGGAGGTAGACGATGACGAGCACGATGATCGTGCCGATGCCCCCACCCCCAAGGCGGCCCATCGGGATGGGCACGCCGCCGCCCCCGAACCCGCCCCCCGCGCTCCGCCGATCCTCGATGTCGGCGCTGCGCTTGCCGGGCTTCCACTTCATCCGCGGCCACTCTATCCGCGAGCGTCAGGCGCGAGACTGGGTGCGTGAGCGAGCGACGGCTTCCCGCTCAGATCGCGGGCCATCTGAGCCAGGTCCTGCCTGAGGGCGTCGCCACCCCCAGTCACGTGCGCCTGACCCAGCGCGGCGAGATGGTTCAGCGCCCGGGCGGCAGGCGGCTCGAGTTCACCGCTATTCAGGTGCTCGTGGTCGGGAGGGTCGAGTTCGAGTGGCGCGGCGTCTTCGGCCCCAACCCGCTGGTTCGCGTCCGGGTTACCGACCGCTACCGGAACGGCAAGGGGTTGCTGGTCGCCAAGGTCTGGGGACTGGTCCCGTCGACGCGCAGCACCGGACCGGAAACCGACCGAGGGGAGGCGATGCGCTACCTCGCGGAGCTGCCCTGGGTGCCTTACGCGATGGGGTCCAATCCGGAGCTCTCGTGGCGTGAGCTCGAGGACGGCGCCGTCGAGGTCTCGACGCTGGTCGGCGGGAGCGCCGCGAGCGTCCGCCTCGCACTCGATGACTCGGGCCTGATCCGGACCGCTTCGGGAATCCGGCCGCGCCTCGCCGGGAGGACCTCGGTCGACACGCCGTTCGTCGGCAGGTTCAGCGACTACGTGGAGCTCGGCGGTATCCGCGTTCCCGCCGGCGCGGAGGTGAGCTGGGAGCTCCCGGAGGGGCCCTTCACCTACTGGCGCGGCGAGCTCGCCTCGCTCGAGGCCGAGTAGGCGTCGAGCGCCTGCCGCTGGGAAAGCGTGTAGAGCAGGGCCAAGGACGGAATCACCACGACCACGGCGGCCCCGAAGACGATGATCACGGCCGTCAGCGTGGCGGACGGCGCCGCCGCATCCGAAATCGTCAGGGAGGTCGGCAGCACGTAGGGGAATACCGCCGCGAAGTAGCCCCAGATGACAGCGGTCCCCGCTCCCACCGCGGCGACGCGCAGGCCGTTGTTCCGCCCGCTGACCAGAAGTCCGAGCGCGACGAGACCGGAGACCCCGGAGATCACCACCAGAGCGATCCCCGGCCACGAGGTGAGCCCGTCGTAGACGTAGCGGGCATCAGCCCGCAGTGCGATCACACCCACGACCGCCGCGGCGCCGGCGAGTATCGCCGCCGCGAGGGCTCGACGCTGGAAGTAGTCGCGGAGCTCCTGGTCGCCCGCCCTCCCCGAGTCGTGGACGAGGAAGACGGCGGCCGTGTACGCGGTGAGCACCACGAAGATGACACCCAGGGACAGCGGCAGAAAGCCGATCCAGCTTCCGGTCGGATCGCCATTGCCATCGGCCGGCACCTCCCCCGCGGCAATCGCTCCCACGACGGTTCCCATGAAGAACGGGGTGAGCACCGACGCGAGTCCGAAGATCCGGGTGGCGGGGCGCTCCACCGGTCCGGGCAGGGCGTGGCGGAAGGCGAAGCCCGAGCCCCGCAGGACGATGCCGAGCGCAGCGAGAGCCAGCGGGATGTAGAGCGTGCTGAAGATCGCCGAGAAGGCCTGCGAGAAGGCGGTCCAGAGAATGACGAGGACGAAGATCAGCCAGACGTGGTTGGCCTCCCAGACTGGGCCGATCGAGCGGTCGATCTGGGAGCGGACTCGTTTAGCTCGCATTGTGCGAGGGCGCGCGCCAGCGCGACCCGTTTTGTCTCGGGCCAGGAAATCCCAGACCCCCGCGCCGAAGTCCGCCCCGCCGAAGATCGCGTAGAGGGTCACGCCCACCCAGAGGATCGCCGCGCAGACATCGGCGCTGCTCATGCCGATCCCTCCGATCGGTCAACCGGGGGCGGGCCGTACGGGATCTCGCCGGGCTCCTCGGGCCGGCCCTCCCGCCAGCGCCTCGACAGGGCGCGCAGCACCGTGATCGCTGTGACCCCCAGCCCCACGTACAGGAGCATCGTCAGGCCGAACACCCACCAGATCCCCTGGGCAGGAGTCACGGCGTCCTCGGTCCTCATGAAGCCGTAGACGATCCAGGGCTGTCGGCCGACCTCGGTGACGATCCACCCGGATTCGAGCGCCAGGATCGCGCCGACCCCCGAGACCGCGGCCGCTCTCAGGAACCAGGGAGTGCCCGGGATGTCCCGGCGGCGCCACCAGGAGATCGCGAACCAGACCGCGAGCAGGAAGAGGGCGCTGCCGATCCCGACCATCGTGTCGAAGGCGAGGTGCAGTAGCGTCAGGGCCGAGGGTTCCTCGTCGTTGGGAATCTGGTCGAGCCCCTTGACGTAGGTGTCCGTGCTGAAGCCGACCAGCAGCGAATCGAGGCCGGGAACGCCGATCGAGCCCTTCACCTCGCCGTCGGTGCAGATCCCACCGATGTCCTCGGTCTGGTTGTCCCCGCTCTCGTAGACGCACTCGAAGGCGGCGAACTTGGCCGGCTGGTCGTCGGCGACCGCCCGCGCCGCGGTGTCCCCGACGAAGAGCTGAATCGGGGTGGCGATCGCCGCCACGGTGAACGGGATCAGGAATCCCAGGCGGTGATAGCGGTTGCGCCGGCCGCGGAGCATGCCGACCGCGTAGACGGAGGCGATCAGGAAGCCGGTGACCATGTAGGCCGCCAGCCACATGTGGAAGAACTCGTACCCGGTCGCCGGGTTGAAGATCGCCTCGAGGGGCCTCACGTTCGTGACCTCCCCGGCGGAGTTGAGGTCGAAGCCCTGTGGCTGGTTCATCCAGGCGTTGACGGAGATCACCGAGAAGGCGCCGCCGATCCCGGAGATCACGATCGGCACCGCGGAGAGCATGTGCGCGCGGGGCGAGAGCCGGTCCCAGCCGTAGATGTAGATCGCGATGAAGATCGCC
>DATDKQ010000077.1:0-2090 GCA_036519915.1 Solirubrobacterales bacterium
CGCTGAAGCCGCTGCTCGACATCGTCGTGGTCTCCTCCCAGATGCACGTCTACATCTCGCAGACCGACCGCGGCGAGTTCCTGATCGGGGCCGAGATCGAGCCCTGGACCACCTACCGCCAGCAGGGCACTCTGACCTTCCTCCAGGAGTGCTCGCGCCACACGCTCGAGCTCTTTCCACAGCTGGAGCGCGCGCGGATCCTCCGGAGCTGGGCGGGGCTCTGTGACATCACGCCGGACTACAGCCCGATCCTCGGGCGCACCGAGGTGGACGGGTTCCTGCTGAGCGCCGGGTGGGGCACCTACGGCTTCAAGGCGGCGCCGATCGTCGGCAAGACCCTGGCCGAGCTGATCGCCACGGACGAGGTCCCGGAGCTGATCGAGTCGTTCACGCTCGAGCGCTTCTACGCGGACCAGCTCGTATCCGAGGTGGGGTCAGCGGCGGTCTCACATTGAGCGAGGTGATGAGCAGATGAAGACAAGCCTCGAGATCGCGCAGGAGGCGCAGCTCGAGCCGATCGACGCCCTCGGCGCTCGTATCGGGCTTCTCCCCGAGGAGATAGAGCCGTACGGGCGCTACAAGGCGAAGATCTCCCTGGACGCAATCGACCGGCTTTCTGACAAGCCGAACGCGAAGCTCGTCTGCGTGGCGGGGATGACGCCGACGAAGGCGGGGGAGGGAAAGACCACCACCTCGGTGGGCCTGACCGAGGGGCTCGGCCACATCGGCAAGAGCCCGGTCCTCTGTCTCAGGGAGCCGTCGCTGGGCCCCGTGTTCGGGATCAAGGGCGGCGCGGCCGGCGGCGGGCTCGCCCAGGTGGTCCCGATGGAAGACCTCAACCTGCACTTCACCGGCGACATCCATGCGATCGGCGCCGCCAACAACCTGCTTGCCGCACTCCTGGACGCGTCCATCCTCCACGGCAACCCCCACAACATCGATGCGCTCCGCGTGACCTGGAAGCGGGCGGTCGACGTGAACGACCGGGCCCTGCGAGCCGTCGCGCTGGGCCTGGGCGGCGCTACCAACGGTTACCCGCGTGAGAGCGGATTCGACATCACCGCCGCCTCCGAGGTGATGGCGATCCTCGCCGTGGCGCGCGACATCCACGACCTCCGCAAGCGCCTGGGCAGGATCACCGCGGCCTACTCACACGAGGGCGAGCCGGTGACCGCCGACGACCTGGGAGCGGCCGGAGCGATGACCGTGCTACTGAAGGACGCGATCAAGCCGAACCTGATCCAGACGCTGGAGGGGCAGCCCTGCCTCATGCACGCCGGGCCGTTCGCGAATATCGCCCACGGGAACTCGTCGCTGATCGCGGACCTGCTCGGCATGAAGCTGGGCGACTACGTGGTGACCGAGTCCGGCTTCGGCTCGGACATGGGAATGGAGAAGTTCATCGACATCGTCTGCCAGGCCGGCGGCATCAGCCCGAGCGCCGTCGTCTTGGTGGCGACAGTGCGGGCGCTGAAGCACCATGGCGGCCTCGACGAGGGCGAGCCGGCGAGCAAGGCGCGGGCCGGCGACGCGATCGAGGCGGGAATGGCCAACCTGTACCGGCACCTCGGCATTGTGGAGGAGTTCGGCCTTCCGGCCGTGGTCGCGGTCAACCGCCGCCCGGAGGACACCGACGAGGAGGTCCAGCTGGTCAAGCGCCTGGCCGAGGAGGGCGGAGCGGCCGGCGCCGCGGTGAGCACCGGATTCGCGGACGGCGGCAGCGGGACGGCGGAGCTGGCCGAGGCCGTGGTCGACGCCTGCGACTTGCCGAGTGACCTCCGTCCGCTCTACGAGGATGGGGATGGCGTCAAGTCCAAGATCGAGACCATCGGCACCCGCGTGTACGGCGCGACCGAGGTCGTCTACTACCTGGAGGCGGAGCGAAAGATCCAGCAGTTCACCGATCAGGGGCTCGCCCACCTGCCCGTCTGCATGGCCAAGACGCCGCTCTCCCTCTCGGCCGATCCGGAGCTCCTCGGAGCCCCGACGGACTTCCAGCTCCCGGTTCGCGACGTCCGCGCCTATACCGGCGCGGGCTGGCTGGTGCCCCTCTGCGGCGCGGTCCAGCAGATGCCGGGTTTGGGCAAGAC
>DATDKQ010000078.1:0-2963 GCA_036519915.1 Solirubrobacterales bacterium
ACGTCCACGCCGAACTCGCGCAACTCCTCCAAAACGGCGTCCGCAACTTCCCGCTCCTCACCGGTCGGGCTGGGGATCTCGCAGAGACGGGCGAAGCGATCGAGCATCCGCTGGTCCTCCGGTGCGCTCATGGCGCGCAGGCTATGCGAGGTCAGGGGTTGACTTCCCCCTGCGGAGACGAATAGCGTCAACACCCAAGCGGAGAAGGAGAGGCACTGATGGCTTGGCGAATCTCAGGTACGTACTTGGCAAGCTGTACCTGCCACCTGCTTTGTCCCTGTCCCGTCGACGGACCTCCGACCAGTGACGACGGTCAGTGCCACGGCATCGGCGTCTTTCAGATCGCGGACGGCAATCTCGAAGACACCGACCTGTCGGGGGTCAACCTGGGGCTCGTCAACCTCTTCCCCTCGAACCTGACATCGGGAAACTGGAAGCTCGGGATCGTGGTCGACGGGAACGCCTCGGATGAGCAGGCAAGCGCGCTCGAGCGCATCGTCAAAGGCGAGGAGGGCGGCGTCTTCGAGCAGTTCGCTGCCCTCACCGACGAGTGGCTCGGGATGGAACGCGATGCGGTCACATTCTCGGACGGCGACACCCCGTCCGCGTCAATCGGAAACAACAGCGCCACCTTCGAGCCCCTGGCGGGTCCCGAGGGCAGCAACACTGAGACGACCGTGAGAAACGCGGCGTTCGGCTTCGCCGAGGAATTCCGCGTTGGGCACGCACCGGGAAAGGTGAGCGTCTTCGGGATGGATTTCGAGACGATCTACGGAGAGACGGCCGACTACGAGTTCTCAAGCGAGGTGCCTGAGGGCGCGCCGGCGGGGCGCGGCTAGCGGCAAACTCGACATAAGATTTGCTCGAGATTGATGGAGTCAGCCACCCTCCGTCGGGTTCCACAGCTCTCGAGCGCGGTACGGCTCGGGCTGATCTTCGGGCTCATTCTGCTCGCAGCAATCGCCTGGGCGATGACCGGCGATCGGATGGACGGCATGGACGCGGGTCCCGGCACCGATCTCGGCGGCCTCGGCTTCTGGGTCACCGCGTGGGTGGTGATGATGGCCGCGATGATGTTCCCCTCGATCGCGCCGATGGTGGTCATGCAAGCGCGGATCGAGGAGGGAAAGCGGAAGGAAGGACAGCCGACTGAATTCGGCACGACCGCGATGTTCGTCGGGGGCTACCTGCTGACCTGGACTGCGGTGGGCCTGATCGGCTACGCGATCATCGAAGGAGGCCACGCCCTCGACCTTGGCTTCCTGGCATGGGACAGCGGCGGCCCCTACGTCGCCGGCGCCGTGATCGTCGCCGCCGGGATCTACCAGCTCACCCCGCTCAAGGACGTCTGCCTGCGGCACTGCCGCAGCCCGATGATGTTCCTGCTCACGGCCTGGCGCCCCGGCCGGCGCGGCGCCCTCCAGATGGGCACCGAGCACGGCGGCTGGTGCGTGGGCTGCTGCTGGGGGCTGATGGCCGCGCTCTTCGCCCTCGGCGTGATGAGCATCGGCTGGATGGTGTTCGTCGCCGCTCTGATCGCAATCGAGAAGCTCCTTCCCTGGAAGGCCGTCGCCAACAGGAGCATCGCCCTGCTGCTCGTCGTCCTCGGGATCGGTGTGGCCTTCTTCGCCGCCGACGTTCCGGGGCTCACGCTCCCGGACTCACCCGAGGCTCAGGCGGCGATGGACTCCATGGGGATGGGCGAGGGATCGTCGGACGGCGGCTCGATGGGCGAGGAGCAGATGAACGACCATCAAACGCCGATGCAGGACCAGGGCGGTTCGATGGAGGGCAAAATGCCGACCCGTACGGAGCCGATGCAGCAGGGCCGTTCGATGGGGATGAAGTAGTGGTCAGGCCGAGCGGCGGAGGCTGACGTGCTCGGACTCCTCGGCCGCGGCCTCTGCCTCAGCAGCGGGCTCGGCAGCGGCCGGGCGCTCGGCGGCTCGCTTGGCCGCCGCGCCGACGAAGTCCCGGAACAGCGGTTCGGGGCGCGTCGGGCGGGAGTTGAACTCCGGGTGGAACTGGGAGGCCACGAAGAACGGGTGGTCGGGCAACTCGATGATCTCGACCAGACGGTCGTCGGGCGAGGTGCCGCTCGCCACCAGTCCCTCATCCTCGAGCCGGCGGCGGAGCATGTTGTTGACCTCATAGCGGTGGCGGTGCCGCTTGTAGATGACGGCCTCGCCGAAGATCTCACGGGCCTGAGTGTCCTCGTGGAGCTTGACCGGGTCGGCGCCGAGGCGCATGGTCCCGCCGAGGTCAGAGACCTCCTTCTGCTCGGGAAGCAGGTCGACCACCGGGTACGGCGTCTCGGGGTCGAACTCGGCGGAGTTCGCGCCGTCCATCCCGCAGACGTGCCGGGCGAACTCGACGACCGCGATCTGCATGCCGAGGCAGATGCCGAGATAGGGAATGCCCTTCTCGCGCGCGATCCGCGCGGCCTCCACCTTGCCCTCGATCCCCCGCTCGCCGAAGCCGCCTGGAATAAGGATCCCGTCTACGCCGTCGAGCTTGAACTCCTCGATGTCCTCGGCGGACACGAGCTCGGTCTCGACCTCGACGTCGTGCGCCCAGCCGCCGTGGGTGAGTGCCTCGATCACCGACTTGTAGGCGTCCTCGAGCTGGACGTACTTGCCCACCAGGGCGATCTTCACCTTGCGCTCGCGGGAGGCGTCGGCTCGCTTGATCAGGTCCTCCCACTCGCCGAGGTCCGGCGTCGGAGCCTCCATCCCGAAGTGGTCGAGGATCTGGTCGTCCATCCCCTCGGCCCGCAGGACCAGCGGCACCTTGTAGACGTTGTCGACGTCGCGCGCCGAGATCACGGCCTCCTCCGGGAGGCTCGCGAAGAGGGCGATCTTACGGCGGATTTCCCGGTCGAGTCCCTCCTCGGAGCGGCAGAGCAGCGCGTGCGGCTGAATCCCGATCCGGCGCAGCTCGTTGACCGAGTGCTGGGTCGGCTT
>DATDKQ010000079.1:0-3579 GCA_036519915.1 Solirubrobacterales bacterium
ACCGAGAAGCCCACTCAGCACGGCGCCTGGACCGGGGCCGGCGTCGGCGCCTTGGTCGGAATCATCTTCCCGCCCGCGATCATCGGGAGCGCGATCGTCGGCGCCGGCGCCGGCGGCCTGATCGGCCACCTGAGGGGCGGAGTGTCGCGCGACGATCTCAAGGACCTCGGCGACGAGCTCGAGGCCGGAAACGCCGCCGTGATCGTGCTCGGCGAGTCGAAGATCGAGGAGCAGCTCGAGAAGGCAGTGACGCGCTCCAACAAGCTGATCGAGAAGCAGATCGATGCCGACGCAGACGAGCTCAAGCGCGAGATCGACGCCGCGGCGAAGGAGGATGCGGCCTAGGGCCCTGCGTCGCCGGGACCCGGCCTACTCATGTCTCGGCCGCCGCGACCTCCGGCCCCGGGGCGCCTGGCTTCGGCTCAGTTTCGGCTCGGGCGCTGGTGAGATCGCTAGAGATCCTGACGACCGCCGAGGTCAGCGGAGCAGCGAGGATCAGGCCGACCGTGCCGAACAGGGCGCCGCCCGCGATCGTCACGATCAGCACCGCGAGCGGGTGGATGCCGAGGGCGGCGCCCATCGCGAACGGTTGGACGAACTGCTGCAGGACGCTGTTGGGGTCTGGGTTGCTTTCGACTGGGATGAAGAGGGCTTCCAGGAATTCGTCGCAGATCCCGATGTCCCGGCGATCTTCAAAGAGGGCGGAATCCGAGGTAGGCCCGAGGTGGCGAAGCTCGCCGGCGAGCACAACGCCTAGTTCCGTCCGAATCGGACGCGGAACCCGAGGAGGCGCACGGCCTCGAAGCCCCCGGGCTGTCGGAGTAGGTGCTGTCGGAGAAGGCCGAGAACCGTGACGGTCAGATAGCGCCTCATCGCTTTAGTGAGGGCCGGTGCGGCCGATAGTCGTGTTGGAGCGGTCCCTTTTCCGGATGATGCTGTGGGGCGCCGCTCCTTTTGTTTTCGCTGGTACTTCGTCGGTAGTTCTCGTCGCATATTTCGTTGTTTCCTCAGAGGAGCGGTCCCTAGCCCGGGGTGGCTGTGACGCCCAGTGGCTGCGACGGGGGCCGCTCCCTTTGTTTTCGGAACCTTTTGGGGGCCTCATCGGATCGTTTTCAGGCGCGCGCGCCAGCGCCCACCCGGCGGTCTTTCAGGCGTGAGACCCAGCCTCTCAACCGTCCCCCTCCCCGCGAGATACTGGACGGGCTATGTCGGAGGAGAACGTGGAGGTCGTGCGCGAGATCTGGGACGCCTATTCGCGTGGCGACTTCGATCAGATCCGAGCGCACGCCGACCCAGCTGTAGTGATGATCACGGTGGAGGAGGGGCCGCTCTACGGCATCGAAGCGGTGCGGAAGAATCAGGAGCGTTGGTGGCGTGGGAGAACTCCGAGACCACGGTGGAGGAAGTCATCGGCGTCGGAGACCGCGTGTTTGTGATGGCTCGCTTCCGGGGCCGTGGGAGGGCAAGCGGAGCCGAAGTCGAAGGGCGCCACTTTGAGGTGTACATGCTGCGCAACGGCAAGGTTCTCCGCGTTGACGAGTACGCAGACCGAGCCGAGGCCATCGAAGCCGCCGGGCTGTCGGAGTAGGCGATGTCGGAGGAGAACGTCGCCATCTTCAGAAGCGGCTACGCGGCGGTGAACCGTGGCGACATTGACGGCTTCCTCGTGACTGTCCACCCCGACGTGGAGTTCACGTCCCTGATCGCGGAGGCGGAAGGCGAGACCTTCCGAGGGCACGAAGGGGTCCGGCGGTGGTGGAAGGAGGTTGTGCTCCCCCTCGGCGGCCTGCACGGCGACCCTGAGGAGGTTCGCGACCTCGGTGACACCGTGCTCGCACGGATCGTCGGGACGTATCGCCCAAGGGGGGTCGAGGTGCGCCAGACGATTTGGCAGGTGGTCCGCTACCGCGACGGGAAGTCGACGTGGTGGCAGTTCTTCCGCACCGAGGAGCAAGCCCTCGAAGCCGCCGGGCTGCGGGAGTAGGCGATGTCGGAGGAGAACGTGGAGCTTTACCGGCGGGGCATCGAGGCGTTCAACCGGCGCGATCTCGAGGCGTTTCTCGCGCTGGCTCATCCTGATGTCGTGGGGATTTCGCGAGTCCTCGCGATCGAGGGCGACTCCTATCGAGGGCACGACGGCACCCGAGAGTGGTGGAAAGACCTGCTCGATGTCTTCCCTGACTTCAGGATCGAGGTCGTGTGGGTGCGCGACGCCGGGAACGTGACGGTTTCCGAACTGCGCAACAGTGCCCACGGCGAAGGCAGCGCCGCGCCCCTCGAAGAGTTCGTGTGGCAGGTCTCTGAGTGGCGCGATGGACGGGTCGTTCGGTGGCAGATGTATGAAAGCGCGCAAGACGCCCTCGAAGCCGCCGGGCTGCGGGAGTAGGCCAGCTCACCGCTTCCCCCCGCGCTGCAGCAGGGGAGGAAGCTGGCGAAGGTCAAGGCCTACCAAGCCCGCGTTAGGGACAAGCGGACCCCCCACCCCCAAGGTCGGTGCGCGGGTGCGGTCAGGGAGCCAACTCAGGCCACTTCTCGGGCTGTGCGTCTTTCATCGCGTCATAGCAATGTGCGTGGTACTTCGCGACGGGTTTGAAGGTCTCGTCAAGCTTGCCGCCCTCAATCTCAATCGCGCACACGGCCTCAATACCTGCCTTGCATTCACGCAACGCCACGATTTCCTCGTGGTACTGGAAGGGGTGGCCGCAGAAGTCGCAGCGCATCGGAGACATGGCGCTCTACCGTTCTACGCCGCCTAGCGGGCGGAATCGCATGTTCTGGCCCAACCGGTTTAGAGCGCCCCAAACGCAAGCCCAGATAGCGCCCAGGGGCCTCAAATGGGCGGTCGGCGCGGTAAAAGATTGCGTTCCGGGAGTGCCACTTCTTTGAGTCAGCGAGGCTAGAAAGCCGCCGGGTAGCGCGCTGAGCAAAACGCCGACGAAGGGTCTCGTTCGCTATAGCGCGAGACTGGGCGGGCGATGTCGGAGGAGAACGTGGAGATCGTGCGTCGAGCGATCGATGCTTGGAACCGCCGGGACATCGAGGTCCTGCTCGCCCTCGGCGATCCAGAAGGCGAATACGTCAACTCCCCGTCGGCTATCGAGCCGGGCACGAGGCGTGGCAGGGACGAAATGGCAGCGGTGGTGCGAGAGCAATGGGAGTTGCTGACGGATGGGCGTTGGGAAATCGACCGGATCTACGATCGCGGCGAAGAGGTGATCGCATTGGGACGTATCTCTCGTCGGATGCCCGGCAGCGATGCTCGGCTTGAGGGTCAGTCCCTTATCTCGTACAAGATCCGTAGCGGGAAAATGGTGCGAATTGAAGTGCTCGCCTTTGGTAGGGACGAGGTTCACGCGGCCCTCGAAGCCGCCGGGCTGTCGGAGTAGGCGATGCCGTTGCGCTGGAGTGGCGCCGCGTGAGACGATCGGCTTTCGGATGCCGAGCGAAAAGGGGAGAGAATGGCTGACGGCACAGGACTGATCAAGCGGTTCTACGAGGACGTGGTCGAGAAGGGAGAACTCGGTCTCAGCACTGGGGGGTCACCGACGTGATGAGCCTGATGCAACAGCTCGGCGCCAT
>DATDKQ010000080.1:0-3897 GCA_036519915.1 Solirubrobacterales bacterium
GAGGCCGCCTACCGGGCCAGGCTCGGGCGCGAGCTGGGGACCGCCACGCGGTCCAGCTGAGGACCCAGCAGCACACCTAGCCTGCACGCATGGAGGTGATCCTCGCCCTCGTCGTTGTCGTCCTGGTCGCCTGGTTCGTCACGGCGCCGCTACGCGATCGGGCGCCCACGCCGCGTGACGATCCCGCCGTCGCCGAGCTCGCCGATCTGGAGGCACGCAAGGCGGCCAAGTACCGGCAGATCCGCGACGCCGAGACCGACCGGGCCGCCGGGAAGCTCACCGAGGAGGACTACCAGCGCCTCGACCGGGAGCTGCGCGCCGAGGCGATCGACATCCTGAAGAAAATTGACCGATTGCGGCCGCCGCAGACGGACTGATCTCTACACTCCGGCCCATGGCAACCGTGCTCAGCGTGATCGAGGTCATCTTTTCGGTGGCCCTGATCTTCTTGGTGCTCCTGCACTCCGGTAAGGACACCGGCCTCTCCGGCGCGTTCGGCTTCGGCGGTGGCGGCAGCTCCTTCGGGGGCGGCTCGCTCGTCGAGCGGAACCTGACCCGGTGGACCATCTTCTTCGGGGTCCTCTGGGCGCTGAACGCTCTCATCATCATCAACCTCTAGCGGCCGGATGCGGCGGCTCGCCGCCACTCTCGCCGTCCTCGCCCTGGTGGCCCTGGCCGGCTGCGGCGGCGGCGACGGAAGCGGCACGCAGCGCGGCACACGGCTGCCGCCCGCCGGTGGGGGCGGCACCCTGGCCTGGGCGCTTCCGAGCCTCCCCGGGACGCTCGATCCGCTCGCCGCGCAGGGACGGATCGCCCAGACGGTCACCCGCCAGGTGTATGAGCCGCTGATGGAGCAGCTCATCGGCCCCTACGGGCAGAGTGCCGTGCAGCCCGGGCTGGCGTTGAGCGCACATCCGTCGCCCAATCGGACGACCTGGACGGTCACGCTGCGGCTGGGTGTTCGTTTCCAGGACGGGACGCCGTTCAACGCCGCGGCGGTGCTCGCCAACTCCCGTCGCTGGCAGAGCGATCCGCGGGGACGGGCGCTCCTTCCGCACCTGTTCGCCGTCGATGCGCCGCGCCCGGACGAGGTTCGCTTCCTCCTCGACCAGCCGCTGCGGGACCTGCCGCGGCGCCTCGCCTCTCCGATGCTCGGGATCGTCTCCCCTCGGGCGCTCGAGCCGCAGAGCGGTCAAGGGGCCCGTTTCCTGCCGGACGCGGGCGGCTCCGGCACGGGTGCCTTTCAGCCTCGAGCGGGCGGCCCGGCGCGGCGCGAGCTGGCCCGGTTCGCCGGGTGGTGGGGGAGCCCGATCGGGCTCGGGCCCGCCCTCGACGGGGTCACGTTCGTGGTCGCGCCGCTGGCCGGCCAGCGCTACCGCATGCTCGCCGAGGGCACGGTGCAGGTGGCCGACCCCTTGGATGCCGCCGGGATGCGCGCCGCGGCGGCGGATCCCCTGCTCAGGACCGTCGGCGGCCCGCAGAGCGGAATCGGCATGGAGGGCTCGGTTCGGGGGATCTCCTCAGCCCGGCTCGTCCCCGCCCTCACCGGCGTCTGGCTCACTCGGCTCACCGGATAGGCACAGCACCGGGGGCAAACCGCTGTGATGTGGGAGATCGACTAGTTTGGTTTCGGGAAGGAGAACGCGATGGCGCTGACGACGCTCCCGGGATCTTTCCGCGGCGAGTTGATCCGACCCGGGGACCCGAGCTACGACGAGCACCGCAAGGTCTGGAACGGTTCGATCGAGCGCTCGCCGGCCGTTATCGCGCGTTGCGCGGGTACGCCGGAGGTCGTCGACGCGGTCGAGCTGGCGAGGGAGTCGGGTCTTCCAACCGCGGTCAGAGGCGGCGGGCACAGCTTTCCAGGGCACTCCACCTGCGACGACGGGATCGTGATCGATCTCGGGAAGATGAAGACGATCACGGTCGACCCAGACGCGCGCACGGCACGAGTGGAGGCGGGCGTCCTGCTGGGCGAGCTCGACGCGGCCACCCAGGCTCACGGTCTCGCGGTTCCGGCGGGGATCGTGACTCACACAGGTGTCGCCGGACTCACGCTTGGGGGAGGGATCGGCTGGATGCACCGCAAGTACGGGCTGACCGTCGACCAGCTCGTCTCCGCCACGATGGTCACCGCAGGCGGCGAGGTGGTCCGGGCGAGCGACGCCGAGAACGCCGAGCTGTTCTGGGGCCTTCGCGGGGGCGGCGGGAACTTCGGGGTGGTGACCGAGTTCGAGTTCCGGCTCAATGAACTGGGGCCGACCGTGCTGGCCGGCCCGATCTTCTGGCTGATCGAGGACTCACCCGACGTCTTGCGCTTCTACCGCGACTGGATCGCCGAGGCGCCCAACGAGCTGATGACGATCGTGATGCACCGCAAGGCGCCCCCGCTCGACTTCGTGCCCTCCGAGCTCCACGGGCGCCTGATCGTGGGCGTCGTCTGCTGCTGGTCGGGCGACCTGGAGGAGGGTGAGAAGGCGATTCGGCCGTTGCGGGAGTTCGCCTCACCCGTCCTCGACCTGTGCGAGCCGAAGCCATTCGTGGAACATCAGGCGATGCTCGACCCGAGCTTCCCGCATGGCCGCTGGTACTACATGCGTTCCTGCGATGTCGCCGAGCTCACCGACGAGGTCATCGACATCACCGTGGAGCATTCGATGCGGATTCGGTCGCCGCTGACGAGCTTTCCCATCTGGCAGCTCGGCGGGGCGATCCGCGAGGTGGGTGAAGAGGAAACCGCGTTCGGAGGTCGCGGGGTCGGACACACGTTCAACATCACCGCCGTCACCGAAGGTGAGGAGGGCTTTGAGCAGGAGCGCGAATGGGTGCGCGGCTTCTGGTCCGCGCTCGAGCCGTTTCACGAGAGCGTCTACGTCAACTTCCTGATGGAGGAAGGCCAGGATCGAATCCGCGATGCGTATGGCCCCGCGAAATACGAGCGGCTGCGGGCGTTGAAGCGCGAATACGACCCCGACAATCTCTTCCGGCTGAACCAGAACATCCCGCCGCAGTAGTAGAAGAGGCAGGCGGTTCACTCGACCAGGAGGTTTCCGTGATCGTGGTGATCGGACGGGTCCGCTGCCAGGCGGAGCAGCGCGAGAGGCTGGTGGCGCTGTTGAAGCGGATGCAGGAAGACTCCCGCAGGGAGGAGGGCTGTCTTCGCTACGGCTTCTTCGCTGCCATCGAGGATCCGCACAGCTTCATCGCAGTCGAGGAGTGGACCGACCGCGAGGCACTCGATCGGCATTTCGCCCAACCCCACCTGCACGAGTTCGCGGCGGGTCTGTTGGAGGTCGTCTCCGAGCGCCCCGAGGTCGCGATCCACGAGATCGCGGAGACCGGGGAGTACCCCGGGTCGTCGCCGGGATGAAGGTTTTCGTCGCGATCGGCCTGGTACTGGCGGCGGGAGCCGTCGGCTACCTGCTGCTCGACCCGTTCAGCGACGACTCCGACTCGGTGGCCGGCGCGGGCCACGGTTCCGTTCCGACCGCCGACCGCGATTCGGTTGCGGGCGGCGACGACGCTAGGACCGAACCCCTCTCCGGGACGGCCTGCCAGCGGCTGGCCGGCCTCGCGGCGAACCTCGCCGTCCGAGACCGCACTGCGGAGCGGTTCCTGATCGACCTGGGGGAGAAGGGGGCGGGAATCCGGCCGGGTCGCTTCGCCCTCATCGATCTCGCCCGCGACGGGCGCAACATCATCCTCGGTCGCGGCTTCAAGAGGGAGTTCGATGACGGCACCCGCGGCCAGGTCCGGCACTTCGTCGGAGTCGCGCGGGCGAGCATGTTCGGGGGCTCAGCCCTCACCCGGTGGATCTCCGAGAACCTGCGCCGCGATCCGGCCGGCTCGCCGGACGGGAGGCTCGCAGATGAGGGGATCGACTTCGCCCAGGCGCTG
>DATDKQ010000081.1:0-2823 GCA_036519915.1 Solirubrobacterales bacterium
GCCAGGACCACATCCTGGTTGAGGATGCGGAGGCGCCGCGCCGCCGGATCCAAGTCTGTGATCCGCCCCGCCACGGTGAAGAGGGCGCTGGATTCTGGAAGGGTCTGTTGGTGCATGGACGTCCTCCAACAAGAGTGTGGCTTCCCCGGACCGCGGCCCGCGACATTCACCCTGACCGCTCGAGCTGGGTGCTGTCATCACGAACGTGTGACAGATCCTGGGCGAGGACCTGCGCCCTACGCTGGTATGATGTTCGGTGATTTCCCCCACATGTTGGGGGCGCCTGGGGCGCGGCCGTCGGCGCCGGGAGTTCCAGGCGTGGCGGGACGACGCGCGGGCGCTGCCGGTAACAGTCCTCTAGCCCGCTTTATGCGTGAACGATGAAACAGAACAGCCACCGAGCCCCTCAACGGTGCTATAGAAGCGGTGTCGAGGCGCTTCGTCGCCCAAACGCCAGGAGGCTCGATGGCTACAGACTGTATAGCGCAGGTGACCTTCGAGTGCCAAGGGCTGTCGCAGCCCATCGTCGCGCGGTTCGACCAGGCCCACGCGAGTTCGGATGGCGGGGCCGTGCTGCTCAAGGCCCTCGACGACCGCCTCGGACTGACGCGGCGGCTGGCGGCCAGCCTGACCGACCGGCGGCAGTCGGGCAAGGTCCAGCACGCGCTGGTCGAGTTGGTGCAGCAGCGCGTCTTCGGCATCGCCTGCGGCTACGCCGACTGCAACGACAGCGCGCGGCTGGCCGAGGATCCCATCCACAAGCTCTTGCTCGAGCGCGATCCGCTCAGCGGGCCGGCCTTGGCCTCCCAGCCGACGCTCTCCCGCTTCGAGAACGCCGTGGGCCGGCACGAGCTGTACCTGGCGAGCGTCGCGCTGGCCGACCTGGTCATCGAGCACCATCGGACGCGACTCCAGGGTCGGGCCCGACGGATCACGATCGACCTCGACCCGACCGACGACCCCACGCACGGGCAGCAAGAGCTGACCTTCTTCAACGGGCACTACGACACCTGGTGCTACCTGCCGCTGGCGGCGACGCTGACGTTCAATGCCGAACCGACCCAGTACCTGGTGGCCACCGTCCTGCGACCAGGCAACAGCCCCGCCAAGCGGGGGGCGCTCGGGCTGCTGACGCGGCTGCTGCGACGCTTGCGGGCGGCGTTTCCGGGGGTCATCCTCCGCGTCCGACTCGATGGGGGCTTCGCCAGCCCCGAGGTGCTGGACTTCCTCGAAGGCGAGGCGGTCGAATATGTGGTGGCCATGGCCAGCAATGCCCGCCTGGTCAAGCGCGTCCGTCGGCTGATGGGCCGCGCGCGGATGCGGTCCAAGGCCAGTGGCGAGACCGCGGCCCTCTTTGGCGAGACCCGGTATGCGGCCCGGAAGTGGCGTCGCAAACGGCGGATCGTCATGAAGGCCGAGGTCGTGCGGCACCCCGGCCGGGATCCCAAGAACAATCCCCGGTTCGTCATCACCAACCTGGCCGATGCCCCCGAGGCGGTCTATCAGGTCTACCGCGAGCGGGGCGACATGGAGAACCGGCTCAAGGAGTTGCATCACGGACTGGAGCTGGACCGGACGAGTTGCCATCGGTTCCTCGCCAACCAATTCCGGGTGCTGCTGACCGCGGCGGCGTACATCCTGTTCCAAACCCTGCAGGCCCACGCCCAAGGCACGGCGTGCGCCGACGCCCAGGTCAGCACGCTGCGCGAGCGGCTGCTCAAGCTCGCGACCTGGGTCGAGCGCTCGGTGCGACGGATCGTGCTGCATCTGCCCACCGCCTATCCCTGGCTTCCCACCTGGCGGCAGATCGCCGTCGCGGTCGGCGCGGCTCCCGCGTAGTCGCCGCGCCGCCGCCGCTCGTGCGCTCCCCCGGGAGACGTGTCTCTCCGCGGTCCATGGAGAAGCGGCCATGAACACGCGGCGCGGCCTCGACAGCGCCCTCGCGTCGATCTCGTGGCCGCGCGAGCATTCGATGCTCTCACCAACGTGGCTCTCGCGGGCACCCAGGACCTTGTGTTTCACTTCACGTGCGTTCACGCATAAAGCGGGCTAGGCGCCGTGGCGGGCCGCGGTCTGCGCGGATCCCGGATCGGTGGCCTGACAGCCCCGGGGGGAGCAGGCATTTCCGCGCGACGACCTGTGCCGGTCAGAAACCTCATCGGCCAACCGTTGAGATCGCCTTACACTTGCCGCGAACGTCCGGAACCGCGTCGTATTGAGTGTGACCGGGATTGTCGCGTGGATGGCAGCCGCGGACTGGAGTGCGGATTGCCCATTCCAGTCAGGGTGGATCGCACGAGTGGGCGACGGCTAGCCCGCCGGCCGACCACGATCAGGCGACGCGAGTGTAGCGGTGATGAAGGCCGCCGACCTGAGGGATGGCGATGATCCGGCTACGTGGGGAGGGCTCGACGACTCGTGGCTGGGGACTGTTGTTGTCAAGCGATTGGTGTGGCCGCGCGGTGTTGTAGTAGGCGAGATCTGCGCGCAAGACGCGGCAGAGATGGGCCCCGCTCAGAATGATGACGTGGTCGAGGCACTCCCTACGGAGGGAGCCGATCACCCGTTCCGCGAACGGGTTCTGCCAGGGCGCGCGGGGGGCGGTCAGAATCTGATGGATCCCCATGCGCGTGACGCGTCGCGTGAAGGCTTCCCCGTAGATCCCATCTCGATCGCGAAGCAGATACGTGGGAGCCGTATCATCCGGGAGCGCCTCGACGAGCTGCTGGGCTGTCCAGACTACCGTGGGATGGTCGGTGACGTTGAGATGGAGGAGTTCGCGCCGGTCATGTCGGAGGACGACGAAGACGAAGAGGAGACGAA
>DATDKQ010000082.1:0-8690 GCA_036519915.1 Solirubrobacterales bacterium
CGATCGCGGCTGCTGAGAAGCACCCGCTCGCGACTGCCGGTGTCTAAGGTGGTCTCCTCCATGGAGACGACGGTAAAGGAGCTTCCCGAATCGCGGGTCCGGGTCGACGTCGACGTCGACCCGCAGGACGTCGAGGGCAGCATCAGCCGCACCGCACAGCAGCTCGGCAAGGACATGAAGCTGCCCGGCTTCCGCAAAGGCAAGGTGCCACCCGAGATGGTCGTGCAGCGGCTCGGCCGCCAGACCGTGCTCACCCAGGCGCTCGAGTCATCGCTCGGCGACTGGTACGAGCGCGCCATGCTCGAGTCGGGCGTCAATCCCGTCGGTGACCCGAAGCTCGACCTCTCCGACCTCCCCGAGGAGGGGAAGCCGTTGCGCTTCTCGATCGAGGTCGCCGTCCGCCCGGGCGCGGAGCTCGGCGAGTACAGCGGCCTCGAGGTCGGCCGCGCCGAGCCGGAGGTTCCGGAGGAGGCCGTAGAGACCGAGATCAACCGGCTACGCGAAGGCTTCGCGCGGCTGAATCCGGTCGAGCGGGCAGCGAAGCCGGGGGACGTGGTGCTGATCGACTACGAGGGCAAGATCGACGGTGAGCCCTTCGAGGGCGGTACCGCCCGCGACTACCTGTTGGAGCTGGGGGAGGGCAGGGTTCTGCCCGAGCTCGAGCAGGGCCTCGAGGGGGGGGAGCCGGGCGACGAGCGCCAGGTGACCGTGCAATTCCCCGACGACTATCCGGCCGAGGAGGTCGCCGGCAAGACCGCCGAGTTCGACGTCAAGTTGAAGGAGGTCCGCGAGAAGGAGCTGCCGGACCTCGACGACGACTTCGCTTCCGAGGCTTCGGAGTTCGACACGCTCGACGAGTTGCGCGCGGACATCTCCGAGAAGATCAGGCAGATCCTCGACGGCCAGATCGCCGAGCGTTTCCGCGAGGACGCCCTCGACGCCGCCGTGGCAAAGGCGAAGGTCGAGATCCCAGACTCCGTCATTCAGGCCAGGGCCGAGGAGATGTGGCGGCGGGTCGAGCGGCAGCTGAGCCGCCAAGGGATGGATCCGGAGAACTATCTCCAGATCCAGGGCAAGACGCGCGAGGAGATGATCGAGCAGGCCCGGCCGGATGCCGAGCAGGCGCTGAAGCGGGAGGCCGTGCTCGAGGCCGTTGCCGATGCGGAGGACATCGAGATCACGGAGGAGGACGAGCTCGAGGCCCTGCAGGTCCCGCCTGGTCATGAGGACCACGGCCATCCCGCGCCTGCGGACGCCCTCAGGGAGATTCGCGAGTCGGGCCGAGAGGAGCTCTTCAAGGATGACCTGCGGATGCGGCGCGCGCTCGAGCTGATCGCCGAGCAGGCGAAGCCGATCCCCATGGAGCAGGCGGAGGCGCGCGACGAGATCTGGACTCCCGAGAAGGAGCGAGAGGAGAAGGGCGCCCTCTGGACGCCCGGCTCGGACTAGCCCATGCCCTACGAGCTCGCCAGCGCTCTCCCGAAGCAGATCGAAGAGATCGGCGCCATTGCAGGGATCGTCTCGTTCGTGCTGATGCTCGCCCTGCTCGTCCTCTACATCGTCAGGGCGCTGGAGCTCCGCAAGCTGCGGCGGACGATGCCGTTCCTGGTCAACCCCCAGAACGGCAAGCCGGACAACGGCGGTTCGGGCCCGGGCCGACCCTAGAGACCCAGGCTGGTCTGCGCCTCCGGGTAGGTGACGATGCCGTCCTCGACGACGGCGAAGTCGGTCAGCTCGTGCTCGATGAGGCGTCCGTTCGATTCGAGATGGAGAACGCGCCACCCGCGGGCGGTGAGCGCGTCGGCGATCAGGCGGCGGTGGCAGCGCACCCACCAGGCCTCCGCGCACATGACGGCGACGCGCTGCTGCCGGGCAAGCTCCTCGAGCTCGGCGAGGCCCGCGGCGAACTCCTCGCTCGCCATGTGGTCCGCGTAGCCGCGGAACTGGTCGTTCTCCCAGGCGCCGTTGGGTGAGCCCGGCAGTGGCTTGCGCCGTCCGCCGAGCGACTCGCCGAGCCAGCGGTACCCGATCCCGGCCTCCAGCAGGACCGCGGCGAGCGCGGTTCGCTCGAAGTGCGGTTGTCGGCGGGACCCCGGGTAACGGCGGACGTCGGCGATCAGCTCGACGCCGGCGCCGCGCAGGAGCTCGACGAACTCACCCTCCTCGTGGTTCGAGTGGCCGACCGTGAGGATCTCCCCTTCGGACGCCATTCGGGGATTCTCCCGCGCCCGGCCCGCGCCGGGTGGTCGCTATGCTCACGCCCCCATGAGTCCCTTGGTCCCGATGGTGGTCGAGCAGACCTCGCGCGGCGAGCGCGCGTTCGACATCTATTCCCGCCTGCTCAACGAGCGGATCATCTTCCTCGGCACCCCTGTGACCGAGGACATCGCGAACCTGATCGTTGCGCAGCTCATCCACCTGGAGTCCGAAGACCCCGATAAGGACGTCTCGATCTACATCAACTCGCCGGGCGGCTCGGTCTATGCCGGCCTCGCGATCTACGACGCGATGCAGTTCATCAAGCCGGACGTGTCGACAATCTGCGTGGGCGTTGCGATGAGCATGGGCGCCCTGCTGCTCGCGGGCGGCGCACCGGAGAAGCGGATGGCGCTGCCCAACTCGAAGATCCTGATCCACCAGGTCTCGGGCGGCTTCTCCGGCCAGGCGACGGACATCGAGATCCACGCCAAGGAGATCATCGACGTCCGCCAGCGACTCGACGAGATCATCTCCAAGCACACCGGCCAGCCGCTGGAGAAGGTCGCGAAGGACACCGAGCGGGATTACTTCATGAGCGCGCAGGAGGCGAAGGAGTACAAGATCGTCGACCGCGTGATCGAGCACCGCTGAGGCTCCTCGCTCCCCTTCTCCTCTGTCTTACCCTCGCGCTCGCGGCTGCCCCCGCCACCGCGGACGACGCCGTCGTGCAGAAGGCATCCGCCTCCCCGACGCGAGGGTTCACCGACTCGCTCGGGGGCGTTCGGATCGACTACCGGCTGAGCGGCTCCGCGGCCACCGACGTTGCGATCCGGATCTCGGGCTCGGACGGCGAGGTCCGGACCATCGACGTGCCGCACGCGCCGCCCGGCAAGGACCTGGTCGAGCGCTGGGACGGGCTCACCAATGGCGGCCGGCCGGTGGGCGACGGCACGTATCGGATCGTGGTTGCGGTGGCCGGCGGAAACCAGAAGGACGCGGGCAGCGTCGAGCTCCATCGTCACTTCTTCCCGGTGAGAGGCCCGCATGGCACGCGCGGGCCGGTCGGTGATTTCGGGGCCCCCCGCAATGGCGGACGGGTGCACAAGGGATTCGACGTGACGGCTCGGTGCGGCACGCTGCTGGCCGCAGCCACCACGGGTACGGTCGTGAAGCGCGCCTACGACGCCCGCCTCGATGGCAACTACATGGTGATCCGCGGGCTGGGGGAGAGGCGGAAGTACTGGTATGCGCACATGGTCCACCCCTCCACCTTCCAGAAGGGCGACCTCGTCCACGTCGGCCAGATCGTCGGCTACGTCGGAAAGACGGGGAACGCTCGGACCGTCGGCTGCCATCTCCACTTCGAGATCCACGTGAACGGACGGCCGGTCAATCCGGAGCCATACATGCGAGCCTGGGACCGCTACAGCTGATCAACCCGGAGCGCTAGGAGGAGCGATGTCCGAGGAAGCGATGGAGCGCGCCGTGCAGCAGGCCCTCGCTCGCGAAGGGATCGATGAGCAGGTGCTGGCCGCGGGCCAGTTCAACCCCCGAGGCCACACCGGCTCGATGTTCGCGGGCGGTCTTGCGGGCGGCGAGATCGGTGGGGCAGCGGGCTCCGTGGGGGAGGCCGTCGGCGAGGTCGCCGGCGCTGCCGGAGGCATGCAGGCGAACGAGGCGAGCAGCGGCATGCCGCAGTGGATGCTGGTCGGTGTGACCGCAGTAGCGGTCTACGGCTTCGACGGGCGCTCGCGCAGCAAGACACCCGGCGTGATGGTCTTCAACGCGGAGCGGGCGGGACTGGAAGTGAAGGTCCATCAGCGGATCAACGTCCGCGTCCTCGAGCTGATCCACCCGGAGAGCGGCTCGCGGATAGAGCTCGAGGGGAACAGGGTTCCGCTCGCTCACTCGAAGGATGTGATCGAGGCGCTCAGTTAGGACTGCCGACCAGGCGGGTGGCGGCGACCATTCGGGCCGCCGATGTAACGGCGGGAGGAAACAGCCGCTACGCGGCGTAGTTCGTGTGCGTCAGGCCGAGGTCGGCGGGCGTCTAAGCTTCGAAAGCGAGGAAGGAGCCGGCCGGGCGAAGCGAGACCAAAGGGAGTAATTCCGCTGGCACGTCCCACCGAATCCAACGAGCAGCTCCTCTGCAGCTTCTGCGGGAAGTCGCAGCGCCAGGTGAAGAAGCTGATCGCCGGGCCCGGCGTCTATATCTGTGACGAATGCATCGATCTCTGCAACGAGATCATCGATGAGGAGCTCACCGCTCCCCCGACCTTCGAGCTCGAGAACCTCCCGAAGCCCAAGGAGATCTGGGAGGTCCTGAATGAGTACGTGGTGGGCCAGGAGGGCGCGAAGCGGGCGCTCTCGGTCGCGGTGTACAACCACTACAAGCGCGTCCAGATGGCCTCCTCGGATGAACAGGGGGACGAGGCAATCGAGCTGCAGAAGTCGAACATCCTGCTGCTCGGGCCCACCGGCTGCGGCAAGACGCTGCTCGCTCAGACCCTCGCCAAGATCCTCAACGTCCCCTTCGCGATCGCCGACGCCACGGCGCTCACCGAGGCCGGCTACGTCGGCGAGGACGTCGAGAACATCCTTCTCAAGCTGATCCAGGCCGCCGACTTCGACGTGAAGAAGGCCGAGACCGGGATCATCTACATCGACGAGATCGACAAGATCGCCCGTAAGGCCGACAACCCGTCGATCACGCGCGACGTCTCCGGCGAGGGCGTGCAGCAGGCGCTTCTGAAGATCCTCGAGGGCACCACCGCCTCCGTCCCGCCGCAGGGTGGCCGCAAGCATCCGCACCAGGAGTTCCTGACGATCGACACCTCGAATGTGTTGTTCGTCTGCGGCGGCTCCTTCGGCGAGCTCGACAAGGTGATCGACAAGCGGATCGGCAACCACGGTGTCGGCTTCGGAGCCGAGGTCACCTCCGCCGCCGACAAGGACACCGGCGAGTTCTTCGAGCAGGTTCTCCCGGAGGACCTGATGGAGTACGGCCTGATCCCCGAGTTCATCGGCCGCCTCCCGGTCGTCGCCGCGATCCACCAGCTGACGCGCGACGACCTGATCACGATCCTCACCGAGCCGCGCAACGCGCTCGCCCGGCAGTTCAAGCGCTTCTTCCAGTTCGACGACATCGAGCTGGTCTTCGCACCGGATTCTCTCTCCGCGATCGCCGACAAGGCGCTCGAGCGGGAGACCGGCGCCCGCGGACTCCGGTCGATCCTCGAGGAAACGCTGCTCGACGTCCAGTTCGAGCTGCCCTCCCGTGGCGACGTCCAGAAGTGCGTCGTCACGAGGGAGACGATCGAGAAGGGCCAGCGCCCGATGCTTGTCACCGACGCCACCGGTGAGCACGAGACCGTGCTCGAGGACCCGGCGCTCGGCGAGCAGACGGCGTAGGTATCGGCCAAATGAGTAGTCCAGCCCCGGGCGGGGGCGCGATACTCGGTGGGACGATGCTGGAGGAGAGGGCAGCGCCCATGCTGAACGCCATCGAGGCCTTCAACGAGACGGGGGTGGAGGCCGCCCTCCCCTACCTGCATCCGGAGATCGAATGGGTGGCCCCGCCGGAGTGGTTGGAGGACCGGCTCTACAAGGGTCATGACGGCATCCGGCGCCTGTCGGCCTACTGGACCCAGCTCTTCGACGAGTACAGGGTGATGCCCCAGCGGGTGATGGACGCGGGGGATGGGCGGGTCCTCCTCCTGCTCCAGCAGGAGGGCCGAATCATCGGTAGCGCGGACCGGGTGGAGTCGCCGCTCGGCTATCTCGTAGAGATCCGCGACACGCTCGTCGCACGAGTCGAGATCTTCTTCTCCTGGGAGGCGACGCTTGAGGCTGCCGGGCTATCGGCCTAGGCTGTCCCGGCTCGGCTGAACCCGCCTAGATAGTCGGGTGTGACGCTGAGCGCAACGCCCGCGCCCGCTTGCTGCTTCAGCATCTCGAGGATGCCGTCGCTGGGGGATCCGTAGACCTGGACGCTCGTCGTGGCATCGAGGGTCTCGGCGTACGCCTGCTCCGCCCGTTCCCGGACCACTCCCATGTGGAACTCGAAGGAGTCGGTGTCGGGATGTACCTGGACGACCTTCACCTCCGTCCCCTCCTGATTGGCGTACTCGTTGAACGCGATCAGCCGAGGCTCGTTCTCCTGGATGAAGTCGCTGAGGCCGGGGACCCGCGTCCTCTCGTCATCGAGCTTGCCCTCCTTGAGTTTGTTGGTCGCGATGAAGATGAACGGCCCGGACATGGTCCCTCCTCGGTTTGTGGCGGGTTGGCCCCGGATTCTGTGGGTGGCTCCGCGGAACCACGAACTATCCTCCAAGGCCCATGAGCACCCGATCATCCCGCGAGCCCGTCGAGGCGGTGAGGCACCAGCTCCGGCCGCTGTTCGATCAGGTGGTCGTCAAGGAGCTGGACCAGGACCGCATGCGCAGGTCCGGCCTCGTCGTGCCGCAGGGCATTGACGAGCCGCCGCCCCAGCAGGGGATCGTGTTGGCCGTCGGGCCGGGACTCGACTGGTGGGAGGGCGCGGGCGTCGACATGCCCGTGCAGCCAGGTGACCACGTCGTCTTCCCATCGGCGGCGGGCGTCTGGGTCGAGATCGACGAGGAGCGTTTGCTCGTCTGCCGGGTCGGCGAGATCCTGGGCGTCCTTGAGTCGCTCGAAGGCGGGCCGCCCGACTCCTAGCCCGGCGGCGGGGCGCGATTAACATCGCCCGCGTGGACGCGGAGCGCCGAAAGACACTCGAGAACACGACCCGCTGGGACCCGGGGGCCGTCGAGCGGCAGGTATTCGAGCGCTGGATGCAGGGCGGCTGGTTTCACCCGCCCGCGGAGGGATCGCCTGAGGAGAACTTCTCGATTGCGATCCCGCCACCGAATGTCACCGGCGCGCTCCACATGGGCCATGCCCTGAACGGGTCCGTCCAGGACGCCCTCATCCGCCTCAACCGGATGCGCGGCCGCAACACGCTTTGGATCCTCGGCACCGACCACGCGGGGATCGCCACCCAGACCGTGGTGGAGAAGGAGCTGGCCACCGAGGGCACGTCGCGCGAGGAGCTGGGACGGGAGGCGTTCACTGAGCGCGTTTGGACCTGGAAGGAGAAGTACGGCTCGACGATCATCGAGCAGTACCAGCGGCTCGGCGCGTCCTGTGACTACGAGCGAGAGCGGTTCACGCTCGATGAGGGGTATGTGAAGGCGGTCTATCGCGTCTTCGCCGAGCTCTACCGCAAGGGCTGGATCTACCGCGACAACTACATGGTCAACTGGGACCCGGGGACGCAGTCGGCGATCTCGGACCTCGAGGTGGAGAACCGCGAGGTCACTGACACGCTCTACGAGATCGCCTATCCCCTGGAGGACGGGGGGGAGCTGATCGTGGCGACGGTGCGGCCCGAGACGATGCTTGCCGACACAGCTGTCGCGGTGAACCCGGACGACGAGCGCTATCGGGACGTCGTCGGCAAGCACGCGATCCTGCCGCTCGTCAGCAGGCGCCTGCCGGTGATCGCCGATCAGCACGTCGACCCGGAGTTCGGCACCGGCGCGCTCAAGATCACGCCGGGCCACGACCCCAACGACTTCGAGATCGGCCGCGCCAACAACCTGCCCGAGATCAGCGTGATCGGGGAGGACGGCCGGATCACCGACGAGGCGCCGGAGCGCTTCCGCGGGATGACCGCCGAGGAGGCTGGGGAGGTTGTGGTCGCGGAGTTGCGCAAGCAGGGGCTGATCCGCGGGGAGGAGCCCTACACGCACTCGGTGCCGTTCTCGCACCGCTCCGGGAAGAGGATCGAGCCGCTGATCTCGCTGCAGTGGTTCTGCCGGATGGACGAGATGGCGAAGCCGGCGATCCAGGCTGTGAACGACGGCCGAGTCAGTTTCATCCCCGGCGATCCTCACACCAGGGTCTACCTCGACTGGATGGAGCGGATCCGGCCCTGGTGCATCTCCCGCCAGCTCTGGTGGGGTCACCGGCTGCCGGTCTGGTACCGGGGCGACGAAACCTACGTCGGTGAGCAGCCGCCGGAGGGCGAGGGCTGGGAGCAGGAGTCCGACGTGCTCGATACCTGGTTCAGCTCCGCGCTCTGGCCGTTCGCGACGCTCGGCTGGCCGGCCACGGAGGCGCCCGAGTTCAAGGCCTTTTTCCCGACCGACACGATGGTGACGGCGCGGGACATCATCTTCCTCTGGGTTGCACGGATGATCATGACCTCGCTCGAGTTCACGAGCGAGGCCCCGTTCTCCGACGTCTACGTCCACTCGATCATCCAGGCGCCCGACGGGCGGCGCATGTCGAAGAGCCTCGGCACGGGCATCGACCCGCTCGAGGAGATGGAGCGGCACGGAGCTGACGCGCTGCGCTTCGGGCTGCTGGCGATGTCGTCGGCGCAGGACGTGCGCTTTTCCGAGGCGCGGGTGCAGCAGGGTCGGGACCTCGCCAACAAGATGTGGAACGCGTCGCGGCTGGTGCTG
>DATDKQ010000083.1:0-8337 GCA_036519915.1 Solirubrobacterales bacterium
AGCTCCGCCAACTCGGCCCAGCTCACCCCTCGCGAGTGCTTGGCCGCCAGGATCTCCTCGGTGAGCTGCGCGCGGGTCATCGCCGGCAACCTAACCGGCTAGTCGTCGATCCAGGGCATCATCGCGCGGAGGTCCTTGCCGACCTTCTCGACCTGTGAGTTGGCCGCCTCCTCGCGCATGCGCTGGAAGTTCTCCTGGCCGGCCTCGTTCTCGGCGATCCATTCCTTCGCGAACTCGCCGGACTGGATGTCGGCCAGGATCTTCTTCATCGCCTGGCGGGTCTCCTCGGTGATCACCTTTGGACCGCGGGTCATGTCCCCGTACTCGGCGGTGTTGGAGATCGAGTGACGCATGCCCTGGATGCCGTGCTCGTACATCAGGTCGACGATCAGCTTGAGCTCGTGCAGGCACTCGAAGTAGGCGAGGCGCGGGTCGTAGCCCGCCTCGACCAGCGTCTCGAAGCCGGCGCGGACGAGCTCCGTGGCGCCGCCGCAGAGAACGGCCTGCTCGCCGAAGAGGTCGGTCTCGGCCTCGTCCTTGAAGGTGGTCTCGATGATCCCGGCGCGTCCGCCGCCGATGCCCGAGGCGTAGGCCAGGACCTGGTCGTGTGCGGTGCCGGTCGCGTCCTGATGGATAGCCATCAGGCAGGGCACCCCCTGCCCGTCCGTGAACTCGCGGCGGACCAGGTGGCCTGGCCCCTTCGGGGCGACCATGCCGACGTCGACGCCGGGCGGCGGCTCGATCTGCCCGAAGCGAATCGCGAACCCGTGGGCGAACATCAGGAGGTTGCCGTCCGCGATCCCGTCGGCGATCTCCTCGCGCCAGATCTGGGCCTGCTTCTCGTCGGGCAGCAGGATCATCACGATGTCGCCGCGGCTGGCAGCGTCGGCGACGTCGAGCACCTCGAGCCCCTCGGCCTCCGCGTCGGCGCGGCTCGAGGAGTCGGGACGAAGCCCAACGACCACGTCCATGCCAGAGTCCTTCAGATTGAGAGCGTGGGCGTGGCCCTGGGAGCCGTAGCCCAGGATCGCGATCGTCTTGCCCTTGAGCGCGGAGAGATCCGCGTCCTTGTCGTAGAGGACGTCGTCGGCGGCCATGAGGCGGCGGATGCTAGCGGCCGGCCGGCTCGGGCAACTCGCCCCGAAGCAGCTTGCCCGAGGGGGTCCGGGGCAGGGTCGAGACGAAGTCGATCCGCTTCGGCACCTTGTAGGGCGCGAGCGAGGCGGAGCAGTGAGAGCGGAGTTCGTCCTCCTTCGCCTCGGCGCCGTCGCGGAGCACGACCAGGGCGCAGACGGCCTCCTGCCACTCAGGATCGGGGCGACCGACCACCGCCGCGTCCGCAATGGCGGGATGAGCGACCAGGACCGCCTCCACCTCCGCCGGCATCACGTTCTCCCCGCCCGTGACGATCACCTCGCTGCTGCGGCCCGTTACGTAGAGAAAGCCCTCCTCGTCGATGTGCCCGAGGTCGCCGGTGTGGAGCCAGCCGTCTGCCTCGTAGCAGCCGGGAGCGACCGTCGGTCCCTGGACCAGGATCTCGCCCGCCTCGATGCGAATGTGGCTCGTGAAAAGGGGGCGCCCGGCGGAGCCGACCCTGCGCTCCGCGTCCTCGGGCGCCAGCGTCGTCACCTGGGAGCAGGTCTCGGTCATGCCGTAGGTCTGGACCACCGTGGCGCCCCGCCTGAGAGCCTCACGCAGGGCGTCCGGAGGGACTGGCCCTCCGCCGATCAGGATCGCGCGGGGTGCCGAGAGGTCCGCGTCGGCCTCGAGCAGCCGGATCAGCTGGGTCGGCACGAGCGAGAGGAGCGAGATCTCCCCGGAGACGAGGGTGCTCGCCACCTGCTCGGTGTCGAAGCCGTCGAGGAGCACGGCGGTGGTCCCGTAGATGACCGAGCGCAGGATGATCGAGAGGCCGGCGACGTGGCTCAGGGGCAGGCAGCAGAGCCAGCGGTCGGAGGGATCGACGCCGATGTTGAAGGCGGACCCCACCGCGCTGAACAGGAAGTTCCCGTACGTCAGGCCGACCGGGCGCGGCTCGCCCGACGTACCGCTGGTGAGGATGCGGCATTGGAGGTCATCCATGTCGTGCTCGCCGAGCAGGGGCAGGTCGGCCTCGGTCTGAGTGAGCTCGGCGGCATCGTTCAGGTCGACGGCGGGTCGCTCTGCGGCGAGCACGCCGTCCCGCTCGGCCTCTGTTAGTCGGGGGCTCAGCGGCAGCGCGACGGCACCGAGCTTCATCAGGGCATGCAGCAGCACGACCTCCTCGCGGCGCGGATGCATGGTGAGCGCCGCGACGGCATCCCTCCTCACCCCGTAGGCGGCGAGACGGCGAGCGACCCAGGTCGCCTCGGCCTCCAGCTCCGCGTAGGTGACGCTGGAGGCTTCGGTGACCAGCGCGCTCCGCTCGGGACAGCTGTGGGCACGCTGAGCGAGCCAGTTGTCGAGCTTCACGTCCGGAAGCGTAAGAGAGGAGAGGGTGCACCGGAGATGCGAGGGCGCGCCGCCAGGCGCGACCCGTTTCACGTCCGAGGAGCAACCCGATTAGTGCTGGGGCTATGGTTGCCGCCGTGCCGAGACGCCACAAGGACGCCCCGCCGAAGGATCAGCTCTACGCACCGATCGAGTGGCGCGCCGAGGGGGATTACAAGGACGTGATCTATGAGCGCGGCGACTCGATCGCGAAGATCTCGATCAACCGTCCCGAGGTCCACAATGCCTTCCGCCCCCCCACCCTGGCCGAGCTGCGCGACGCCTTCACCAGGGCCAGGGACGACATCGAGGTCGCGACGATCATCTTCACCGGGGCGGGTGACGAGGCGTTTTGCTCCGGAGGCGACCAGCGCATCCGCGGAGACGACGGCTACATCGGCGACGACGAAGTCGCCGACCAGGGCGTCGGGCGACTGGACGTCGGCGACCTCCATGTCCAGATCCGCCGCCTGCCCAAGCCGGTGGTCGCGATGGTCGCCGGCTACGCGGTCGGCGGAGGCCACATCCTCCATCTGGTCTGCGACCTGACGATCGCTGGCGACAACGCGGTCTTCGGCCAGACCGGTCCCCGTGTCGGCAGCTTCGACGGCGGCTTCGGGTCCTCCCTGCTCGCCCGCAACGTCGGGGTGAAGAAGGCCAAGGAGATCTGGTTCCTCTCCCGCCTCTACGACGCCGAGGAGGCGCTCGACATGGGGCTCGTCAACACCGTCGTCCCCCTCGATCAGCTGGAGCGAGAGACGGTCGCCTGGTGCCGGGAGATGGCGGCCCTCTCCCCCCTGTCCCTACGGCTGCTGAAGGCGAGCTTCAACGCGACCGAGGACGGGCTGACCGGAATCCAGCAGCTCTCCCATGACGCGACGCTGCTCTTCTACATGACCGAGGAGGGCCAGGAGGGGCGCAACGCCTACCAGCAGGGACGCAGTCCGGACTTCTCCAAGTATCCGAAGAGGCCCTGAGTTGAGGATCTGGCTGATGGCGGCGCGTCCCCGGACGCTGCCCGCCGCGATCGCTCCGGTGCTGGTCGGGACAGCCGCAGCGATCGAGATGGCGGGCGAGCTGCCGCGGGTGGCCGCCTTCATCGCCGCACTGATCGGATCGATCTTCATCCAGATCGGGACGAATCTCGCGAACGACTACTCGGACGCCAAGCGGGGAGCGGACACCGTCGACCGCCTCGGGCCGGTGCGGGTGACCGCCGCGGGCCTCGTCGCCCCGCGCAGCGTGCTGATCGCGACCTGGCTCGCCTTCGGTGTCGCCGTTGCTGCCGGCATCTACCTGGCCACCGTCGCCGGTTGGCTGATCATCGCGGTCGGCGTGGCCTCGATCGCCGCCGGCGTCCTCTACACGGGCGGTCCCCGCCCCTACGGCTATGCCGGTCTAGGGGAGCTCTTCGTCTTTCTCTTCTTCGGCCTCGTCGCGGTCAACGGCTCCTACTACGTCCAGCTCGAGCGGCTCGACTGGCTGCCTTTCGGGCTTTCCATCGCCGTCGGCTGCCTCGCCACCGCGATCCTGGTGGTCAACAACGTGCGGGACATCGAAACGGACCGCCGCGCGGGCAAGCACACGCTGGCGGTTCGCATGGGTCGCGAGGGAGCACGGCGGCTCTACCTCGCGCTGATCGGCGGCGCGTATCTCGCTCTGCTCGTGACCCTCGCCGCGAACGGCGGCCCGTGGTGGGCGCTGCTCGGCCTGGCCTCGGCCCCGCTCGCGATCAAGCCGACCCGGGCGGTGCTCAACCGCACGGACGGCCCGGCGCTCAACGGCGCCCTGGCCGGAACCGGCGCCCTCCTCGGGGTCTTCAGCCTGCTCCTCTCAGCCGGGCTTCTCATCGCGGCTTAGAGTCGCCGCGTAGCATCGGCCCGTGCGGCTGGAGGAGATCGAGGTAATCCCCTACTCGCTGCCGTTTCGGGAGCCATACATCACCGCGCGGGGGGAACTCCGGGAGCGCAAGCTCATCCTGGTGCGGATCCGCGGCGAGGGACTCGTGGGATGGGGTGAGACGGCCTCTCTGTCACTGCGCGGAGGAATCGGCATCGAGGGCATCGCCGCCGAGATCCGAGACCGCTGCTGGCCCGGGCTGCTCGACGGCGAGGTCGAACCGAAGCGAATCTGGTCGGCGATCGCTCGCTGCCGCAATCGCGGGGCCTCGCCCCCGGCCGTTGCAGCAGTCGACATCGCCCTGCATGACCTGGTCGGGCGCGCCTCGGGCGAGCCGGTCTGGCGTCTGCTCGGTGCGCAGGAGGCAGCCCCGGTGACCTGCAATGCGACGCTGCCGGCAGCCAACCCCTCGGCCACCCGGTCCATGCTCGAGGTATGGCAGGCCGAGGGCTTCGGCACGTACAAGCTCAAGGTCGGCCTGGCGGGGGATGTGACCCAGGTGGCCACCGTCAGGCAGACGCTCGGCGACGAGGTCGCGATCCGGGTGGACGCGAACGGGGCCTGGGATGTCGATGAGGCCGCGGATCGGCTCGAGGCGCTTGCCCGCCACAGGATCGAGCTCGCGGAGCAGCCGGTCGGCACCTTCGAGCAGATGGTGGATCTGCGCCGCCGGGTGGAGGTGACGATCGCCGCCGACGAGAGCCTCGTCTCACCGTTCGACGCACGCCGCGCGCGCGAGCTGGACGCCTGCGACGTGGCCGCGGTCAAGGTCGCCAAGGTCGGTGGACTGGGCGCGGCCCTCGAGATCGGGGGGACGATCCCGTCGTATCTGTCGAGCTCGCTGGAGGGACCGGTGGGCATCACCGCGGCCGCTCATGCCGTGCAGGCCCTTCGAGCGCGCGGCGGCGACGCGGGCGTGGCGCACGGCCTCGCCACCGAGCGGCTCTTCTCGGCGACGGTGGGCCGCGGTGCGGCCACGGTCGGCGACGCGCTTCATCTCGACCTGAGCCCCGGCCTCGGCGTGGAGATCGACGAAGAGGCGCTTGCCGCGCGCCGCCTCGGCTGAACTACCGTTCGGGCGGTGGACGTAACCAACCGCAACACCGCCCTCGCCTCCGCGATGGTCGAGGAGCTCGCCCGGAGCGGTGTCCGCAGGGCGGCCCTCTCGCCCGGCTCGCGCTCCACCCCACTCGCCGTTGCCCTCTGGCGCCAGCCGGAGATCGAGGTGAGCGTGATCCTCGACGAGCGCAGCGCCGGCTTCTTCGCGCTCGGGACGGCCCTCGCCACCGGCATCCCTGCCGTCGTGCTGTGCACCTCCGGATCGGCCGCCGCCAACCTGCACCCGTCCATCGTCGAGGCCGACGAGGCGGGTGTGCCGATGATCGTGCTCACTGCCGATCGGCCTCCGGAGCTCCGCGACATCGGCGCGGGCCAGACGATCGACCAGCTGAAGCTCTACGGCGATGCGGTCCGCTGGTTCTGCGAGGTCGGCACGCACGAGGCGAACGACGAGGGTCTTCTTCACTTCCGCTCTGTTGCCTGCCGCGCCTATGCCTCGGCGCTTGGTGACCCTCGCCCGGGTCCGGTGCACCTCAACGTTCCCTGGCGGGAGCCGCTTGCACCCATCCCGATCCAGGATCAGGTGACGGCCAGGGATCCGCTCGCGCTCGAAGGGCGGGGCGATGCGCCCCTTCATGCCGTCACGCCGGCGGCTCCTCGAGCCGACGAGGCGGTGCTCGATCGACTCGCGGAGCGGATCGAGTCCGCGCCCCGCGGCCTGATCGTGGCCGGGCGGCAGCCCGATCCCCGACTCGCCGGGCCGATCGTCGAGCTGGCCGCGGCCGCGGGCTATCCGATCCTGGCCGAGCCCACCTCCCAGCTGCGGCGGGGGCCGCACGATCGCTCCCTGCTGGTCACCACCTACGACGCCATCATGCGGGAACAGTCCCAGGACCTCGAGCCCGAGCTGGTGATCCGGTTCGGCGACCTGCCCACCAGCAAGCCGCTGCGGCAGCGGCTCGCTGCGAACGGCGAGCTCGAGCAGATCGTCATCGATCCGGGCGGCGAGTGGCGGGAGCCGACCCGCCGCGCAGCCACACTGATGCGGTCAGATCCGGCGGCGACCGCGCGGGCGCTGACGGAACGGCTTTCCCGGCTGCGCCCCGGGGCAGCCGCGGTTGCCGGCTCGCCGTTTGCGGCGCGCTGGCTCGAGGCCGAGCGGACTGTGCGCGAGGCTGTCGACGGCCACCTCTCCTCCCTCGATGAGCTCAGCGAGCCCGGCATCTGGCAGGCGCTGGGACGGGCGCTGCGGGACGGCGATTCGGTGTTCGCTGCCTCGAGCATGCCGATTCGCGATCTCGAGGCGTTCCTGCGCCCCGGCCCCGAGGGGGTCCGCTTCGCCTCGAATCGGGGCGCGAACGGGATCGACGGCCTGGTCTCCACCTCGGCCGGCCTATCCACGGGCAGCGGCAGCCGCACCTGGGCGGTGCTCGGCGACCTGGCGCTCTTCCACGACATCGGCGGGCTCGCCGCCGTGAGCCATGCTCCGGAGGTTCGCCTGATCGTGATCGACAATTCGGGCGGTGGGATCTTCCACTTCCTGCCGCAGGAGGAGGCGATGCCGGAAACGGAGTTCGAGGCCCTGCTCGGGACGCCGGCCGGGCGTGACCCCGCGGACGCGGCGCGACTCTTCGACCTCACCGTTGCCGTGCCCGCCTCGCCGGGCGAGCTAAACGAGGCGATGGCCGGCAACGCCCGGATGATCGTGGTCCGCACGGACCGGACGCGCAACCTGGAGCTTCACCGGGAGCTCTCGGTGGCTGCCGGCGAGGCGGTCGCACGGACGGGGCGGGCATAGACTCGGTACGTGGCCTACTTCCTGGTTGAGCGCGCGAAGGGCCCCGCGTGGGACCATTCCCGGCCGCGGCGCGAGCAGCAGGGCTGGGACGAGCACGCGGCCTTCATGGATCGGCTCGCTGGGGAGGGGTTCATCGTCCTCGGGGGCCCCATCGGTGAGGGTGACGGCGAGAACGCATTGCTCGTGGTCGAGGCGATGGACGAGGCGGAGGTCCGCGCCCGTCTCGCCGATGACCCCTGGCGGGAGGATTTGCACGCGACCGAGAGCATCCGGCCCTGGACGGTGCTGCTCCGCGCCGAGACCGCGGGCGAGGCGAGCTCAGCCGGCTAGCAGCGGCAGTAGCGCCTCGAACTTGAGCTCGGATTCCTGAAGCTCGGCGGCGGGGTCGGAATCGGCAACGATCCCGCAGCCGGCGAACAGGTGCGCCTCGCGGTCGCGAACGAGCGCGGAGCGCAGGCCGACGCAGAATTCACCGTCCTCCGCGGCGTCCATCCAGCCGACAGGACCGGTGTACCAGCCGCGGTCGATCCCCTCGAGCTCCCGAATCAGCTCCAGGGCCGGCGCCCGCGGCTCGCCGCCGATCGCGGGAGTCGGGTGCAGGAAGCCCGCGAGCTCGATCGCGCTGTGCGACTCCGCGAGCTGAGCGCGGATCGGCGTCGCCAGATGCTGGAGGTTCCCTACCTTGACCACGAACGGCTGGCCCTCGGAGTGGACCCAGACGGAGTGCTGTCGGAGGGTCCGCTCGATCCGCCGCACGACGATCCCATGCTCGTCCCGCACCTTGGGGCTGCGCAACATCGCCTCGCCAAGGTGGTCATCGACGGCGGGGTCCGCGCTGCGCGCGGTGGTTCCGGCGAGCGCAACCGTTGCGGCGACTGGTCCAGAGCGGCGCACGAGCAGCTCGGGGCTCGCGCCGAGGAAGGCGGCCTGCCCGGTGCCGAAGCAAAAGCAAAAGCAGGACGGGAAGAGGTCGCGGAGGGCGCCGAACAGCGCACCCGGGTCATGGGCTGCAGGGGCCTCGACCGTCAGCTCGCGCGCGAGCACGACCTTCTCGATGTCCGTGGAGCGGATGCGCTCGACCGCCGCGGCCACGATCCTCTCGTAGCGCTCCG
>DATDKQ010000084.1:0-3492 GCA_036519915.1 Solirubrobacterales bacterium
GCGGCGGCCACCGGGCGCCTGTCGAGCACCAATCCCAACCTGCAGAACATCCCCATCCGCACCGAGCAGGGCCGCGAGATCCGCGCCTGCTTCGTGGCCGAGGACGGCTGCCGGCTGGTGTCGGCCGACTACTCGCAGGTCGAGCTGCGCCTGCTGGCCCACATCGCGGACGAGGCCGTCCTGAAGGAGATCTTCAAGCGCGGGGAGGACGTGCACACGGCCACCGCGGAGGCGATCCTCGGCGGGAAGACCGACCCGGGCACCCGCTCCAAGGCCAAGATGGTCAACTACGGGATCGTCTACGGCCTGTCCGCCTTCGGCCTCGCCGACCGCCTGCAGATCCCCAAGGAGGAGGCGCAGGAGTTCATAGACGCGTACTTCGAGCGCTTTCCCCGCGTCAAGGCGTTCATCGACGAGACGATCGAGCGAGCGCGCGAGGAGGGCCACGTCGCCACGCTGTTCGGGCGCATCCGGCGCGTGCCCGAGCTGCGCTCGCGGCAGTTCCAGACGCGTTCGCTGGGAGAGCGGCTGGCTGTCAACATGGTCATCCAGGGAACGGCCGCGGACATCATCAAGGTCGCCATGGTCCGCTGTCGCGACGAGCTGCGCTCGGACGATCTCGACACCAGGCTGGTACTGCAGATACACGACGAGCTGCTCTTCGAGGCTCCCGAGGGCGAGGTCGAGCGCGCCTCGGAGATCGTGTGTCGCGAGATGGCGAATGCCTTCGAGATGGATCCCCCGCTCGAGGTCGACGTGGGCGCCGGCACGAACTGGCTGGAGGCCAAGTGAGCAAGGAGCTGGCGGTGCTACTGACCATCGGGGCCGGTGGCTTGGTGGCGGCCCAGGCCCCGGCGAACAACGTGATCTCGGGCCAGGTCGGGGACTTCGGCGCGGCGCTCGTGAGCTTCCTGGTGGGCACCGTCCTGATCCTGGTGCTCACGTTCACGGTCGCGGGCGGGATCCAGGGCGACGAGGGGGCGCAGGCCCCCGCCTGGTACTACTGGATCCTCGGTGGGGTCGGCGGAGCGGCGATCGTGGTCGTCACGCTGGTCACCGTGCGCGAGCTCGGTGCCGGTGGGACCACCGCCGCGGTGATCGCCGGGCAGCTGGCGCTCTCGGTCGTGCTCGACCGCGCGGGTGTCCTCGGGCTCGACCAGCGGGCGATCACCTGGGACAAGCTGCTCGGGATCGCGCTGCTGGTCGCCGGGACCGTGCTGATCGTGCGCGAGTAGCGGCCGCGCTCACCCTTACCCGGCCTGGGCGGCTGGATCATCGATTATTTATGGTGTGGCCGGGTAAGACAGAGAGAAGCCCCGGACAGGAGGAAAGATGGCCGTCACCAGCGCCGGCGAGGAAGTGCTCGGGAGCTTCCTCGGAAGCGACGAGTTCCCAATCGGGTGGGACGAGGGCGAGGAGGAGCTGTTCTGGATCTACGACGACCTCCACTGTCCCAATCCCGTGTCGCCGATGTTCTTCGACATCGGAGGCTGGTGGCTGACGTGCGACCACATGTTCCGGCGCTTCGGGACGCCGTTCGCCGCCGACTGGATCGCCAAGGAGATCAACGGCTACGTCTATACGGCGGCCGTCCCGGCCGACTCTCGCATCAAGTCCGAGGCGACCGAGTACCAGGCACGCTACGCGCCGCGCGTCCCGCGCGATCCCGATCACGCGGCGAAGATCGGCGCCTACCTCGGCTGGGTGCTGCCCCACTACGCGGGCAACTTCCTCGACTGGTGGCGCGACCGCCTGCGTCCCGAGATCGAGCGAAACTTCGAGTACCTGGACGGCTTCGACACCGAGGGGGCAGGCTTCATCGAGCTGGCCGTGCTGCTCGAGGACGCGATCGACATCCATGACCGCCACTGGAAGATCCATTGGATGCTCAACTTCGCCCAGTTCGCGTCCACCCAGTCCCTCAACGCGCTGCTCGAGGAGGAGAAGGGCGAGGCGGCCGCGGCGCTGATGGGGCGCCTGCAGAGCTCGATCGAGGACCGCAACTGGGACTCGATCGAGGACCTCTGGAAGATGAAGGAGGAGATCAAGGAGGACTCGGAGCTACAGGCCGCCTTCGAGGGCGAGACGGCGGCCGACGTCATGGGCGCGCTGGAGGGCTCCGAGCGCGGGCGGCGATTCATCGAAGAGCGCGTGGAGCCCCACCAGAGGGACTTCGGCTACAAGGCGATCTGGTCGCACGAGTTCGCCTTCAAGACCTGGCGCGAGGACCCGGCGCCGATGATCGAGGCGGTGCGCGGCTACCTGGCCACCGACTACGACTACCCGGCGGCCATCGCCGGGGTTCGAGAGGACCTGGAGGCCGCGAAGCGCGAGGCGCTCGAAGGCGCCGAGGGCGGCGAGCTCGAGGACGCGCTCGAGCGCTCCCTGAGCATGAACCCGCTCACCCCCGACCATCACTTCTACATCGACCAGGGCACGAACGCGCGGCTGCGGCTGCTGTTGATCGCGATTGGCGAGAAGCTCGTCGAGACCGGCACGATCGACGACGCCGAGGACGTGATGTTCCTGCGCTACAACGAGCTGCGGCTGCTGATGGCCGACCAGGAGGCCTTCGACGCTCGCGACGTCGTCGGCGACCGCCGCGACGCCCGCGAGGAGGCCTTCGAGAAGCGCCCGCCCTCCTGGGTGGGCACGGCCACCCAGACCGCGCTCGACTTTCCCTACAACGCGCTGTGGGGCTTCCCCGAGAAGTTCCACGCCGGCGAGCCCGCGACGACGGGTGAGGTCAAGGGGCTGGCCGCGTCGGCCGGCGTGGTCGAAGGATCGGCGCGCTACGTCCAGTCGCTCGACGAGTTCGACCAGGTGCAGGACGGCGAGATCCTCGTCTGCCGGATGACCAACCCGGCCTGGGTCGTGCTGTTCACGAAGATCGCCGGTCTGGTTACCGAGGCCGGTGGGGCCGTTTCCCACCCCGCCGTGGTCGCGCGCGAGTTCGGCATTCCGGCGGTGGTGGGCACCACGAACGCGGGCGAGCGGATCGCCACCGGCGACCGCGTGCGCGTGAACGGGACCACCGGGGTCGTCGAGCTGCTCGGCCCGGAGCAGCCGGCCTAGCCGGCTGCGCAGGGAAGGGCATCGGTCATGGCCGCCTGGCTGGCGCCGGAGAGCCTCGAGGAGGCCCTCGACATAAGGGCCGAGCGCGGCGCGGAGGCGACGGTGCTCGCGGGCGGGACCTTCCTCGCGATCCTCATGAATCAGGGCTTCCTCGCCCCGGAGACGCTGCTCAGCCTCGGCCGCGTGCCGGGCCTGGACCGCATCTCGGTGGTGGACGGCGAGCTGCGCCTGGGCGCAATGGCCACCCACCGGGCGGTCGAGCGCTCGCGGGTCGTACGGGACGGCTGGCCCGTCCTGGCACGCGCGTTCTCGCTCGTCGCGAGCCCCCGCGTGCGTAACCAGGCGACCGTGGGTGGGGTGATGGCCGACGCCGATTACGCCTCCGACCCGCCCGCGGTGCTGGCGGCGCTGGACGCG
>DATDKQ010000085.1:0-4419 GCA_036519915.1 Solirubrobacterales bacterium
CGAGGACGCCGCCGAGAAGGGCGGCTACGACACCTTCATGCTGAAGGAGATCCACGAGCAGCCGGACGCCGTCGCCGAGACGATCACCGACCGGCTGCCGACGCTCGACGGCGTCGATCTCTCCGACGTCGAGCTCGACGATGACTTCCTTCGCGGGATCGAGCGGATCGTGATCGTCGCCTGCGGGACCTCCTACCACTCGGGGCTGATCGGGCGCTATGCGATCGAGCGCTGGGCGCGGGTGCCGGTCGAGATGGACATCGCCTCGGAGTACCGCTACCGGGAGCCGGTCCAGCGCCCCAATGACCTGGTCATCGGGATCACCCAGTCCGGCGAGACCGCTGACACCCTCGCGGCGATGCGGCTGGCGCGCGAGGGCGGCTCCAAGGTGCTTGCGATCACCAACGTGATGGGAAGCCAGGCGACCCGGGACGCAGACGCCGTCCTCTTCACACGCTCGGGGATCGAGGTGAGTGTGGCGGCGACCAAGACGTTCGTCAGCCAGGTGGCCGCGATGTACCTGCTCGGCCTGCGTCTCGCGGAGCTGCGGGGCACGCTGCCGCCGGAGCGGATCGCCGAGCTCGTCGCCGAGCTCAAGTCGCTTCCGTCGAAGCTCCAGGAGGCGATCGTCAACAGCGATCAGCAGGTCAGAGCGATCGCCGAGGCCGAGAAGGACCAGCGCTTCTTCATGTACATCGGCCGGCACATCGGGCTCGCCGTCTGCCTCGAGGGCGCGCTGAAGCTCAAGGAGATCGCCTACATCCCGGCTGACGCCTACGCGGCGGGCGAGATGAAGCACGGGCCGATAGCTCTCCTCGACGAGTCCACGCCGGTCGTCGCCGTCGCCACCGACAGCCCGGTCGTCGAGAAGATGCTCTCCAACATGGAGGAGGTCCGGGCGCGCGGGGCGGACGTGATCGCGATCGCGACCGAGGGGTCCGAGGGGGTCGCCGAGGCCGCGGACCAGACGCTGTTCGTGCCCCGCACCGACTGGATCCTCCAGCCGATCGTCGCGGTAGTGCCGCTCCAGCTGCTCGCCTACCACGTCGCCCGCGAGAAGGGACTCAACGTGGACCAGCCGAGAAACCTCGCGAAGACGGTTACCGTCGAATAGCGACGCTAGGATTCCGCGCCCTGTGAGAGCCCGTCGACTGAGCGCTGCACTCGCCGCCTGCATCGCCGTGCCCGCGGCGATCCTCACCGGATGCGGGGCAAGCAGCGGCGACAGCAGCGTGGACGTCGGGCCGGCCACAGCGGCGCCCGCGAACGCTTCCCTGTACATCGATGGGACCGTCAAGCCCACGGGCCAGGCCCAGACGAACGCCACGGCCGCGCTGAGCAAGGTTCTCGACACTGCGGATCCCGGCGGCAAGATCGTCTCCCTGATCGAGCGGGAGTCGAAGGCCGAGGGGCATCCGATCAACTACCAGCAGGACGTCGCCCCGTGGCTCGGCGAGAAGGCCGGCTTCTTCTTCACCGACCTCACGGACAACGCGCAGAAGGGTGCCGCCGTCATCGAGACGAGCAATGCCGCGGCGGCGCTGGCCTTCGCCCGCAAGGCATCCGGCGCGACCGCGACCAATCCGGCTCCACAGACCTACAACGGCGCCAGTTATCAGAGCGATCCCACGGATCAGGGGAACGTGTTCGGGACGGTGGGGGACTTCCTCGTCCTGGGAGACCTCGACGGCTTCAAGGCTGCCGTGGACGCGCAGAAGGGCGACTCGCTCGGCGACGACAGCGACTTCAAGGACTCACTCGACCAGCTGCCCAGCGACCGCCTCGGGACCTTCTACACGGTTCCCAAGACCCTGATCGACGCCCTTGGGCCTCAGATCGACCAGCAGAGCAAGGCAGCGATCGAGAAGAGCGCGGGGGAATCGCTCGACAAGCCGGTCTCCGGGGCCCTGACCGCTTCGGCGAACAGCTTTGATCTCCAGTTCATCGGGGGCGACAACGGCGTCGACACTCCGGAGAGCTCCCTGGTTGGCGACGTCCCGGCCCAGTCCTGGCTCGCGCTCGGGCTCGGCAACCTCGGCGATTCCGCCAAGCGAACCCTCGAGCAGCTCAAGGACTCCGGCATCCCCAACCTCGAGCAGGGGCTCGCGCAGGTGGAGCAGGCGACCGGCGCCTCCGTCGACCAGCTCACAAACGCGCTCGGCGACGCCGTTCTCTACGTGCAGGGCACGAGCGAGAAGACCCTGACGGGTGCCCTCGTCATCCAGACAAAGGACCCCGACCTGACCGGCCGCCTGCTGAGCCAGCTGCAGACGCTGGTTCAGCTCGGAAGCCAGGGCGGCGTGAAACCGCTTCAGCTCGGTGGCGGCGGCACGGGATTCCAGATCTTCGATCCGACCCAGGCCCCGCAGCCGATTGAGTTCGCCCAGCAGGGAGACAAGATCGTGATCGGCTACGGCGCCAACTCGGCTGCCCAGTCGCTGGCGCCAACCCAGAAGCTGTCAGACTCGCCGACCTTCTCCGCCGCCAAGGGCCAGGTCTCTGACCTGGGCACGGACTTCTTCCTCGACCTTCCCGCGGTCTTCCGGCTCGCGGAGTCCCAGGGCGCCAAGTCCGACCCAGGCTACGTCCAGGCGAAGTCCTACATCGACGCGCTCAGCTACCTGGTGACCGGCTCCGGCGCCAAAGGCGATCAGGCCGAGCTCAGGGCCGTCGTCGGTCTCAAGTAGGGCTGTCGACGTGGCGCTCGCCGTCGGCATCGACCTGATCGAGATCGACCGCGTGGAACGCGCCTTGGAGCGACGCCCGCGGCTCGCCGAGCGGCTGTTCACGCCCGCGGAGCTCGCCTACGCGCACGAGCGGGCCCGTCCGGGCCGCCACCTGGCAGCGCGCTTCGCGGCCAAGGAAGCGGTGATCAAGGCGCTGGGGCAGGGCGTGCCGCCGAAGGAGATCGAGGTCATCAGCGGCGAGCCGCCCCGGCTGCAGCTCCACGGGCAGGCAGCCGAGGTCGCAGGCGAGACCGAGATCGCGATCTCGCTGACCCATTCGCGCGACAGCGCCGCCGCGGTCGCAGTCGCTGCGTAGAGCCACCGTCCGGCGGGGGTAGGCTGGCGCGGTCATGGAGGAATGGCTCGATCCGTGTCTCGACGCCGACCAGATGCGGGCGACCGACCGCTGGGCGATCCAGGAGCAGGGCGTTCCCTCGCTGCAGCTGATGGAGACGGCCGGGCTGGCGGTCGCCGAGGCCGCGGCGGAGGCGGCGGGCTCGGGCAGGGCTGTGGTCGTCTGCGGCAAGGGCAACAACGGCGGCGACGGCCTGGTCGCGGCGCGCGGTCTGCGTGAGATGGGATTCGAGGTCGATGCCCTGCTGCTCGCGCCCGGGGACCAGCTCTCGGAGGACGCGCGCGCGAACCTCGAGCGCTTCGAAGGTGCACGCCACGTCGACGCGCCCGAGTTGCCTGCGGCTCTCGAGGGCGCCGGGGTGATTGTCGACGCGATCTTCGGTACGGGCTTTGCCGGTGCGCCACGGGATCCGGCCGGTTCGGCGATCGAGGCGATCAATGACACCGGTGCCACGGTCGTGGCCACTGACATCGCCTCCGGTGTGAACGCTTCCACCGGCGAGGTGGAGGGCAAGGCCGTCGGCGCCGACGTCACGGTGACCTTCCACGCGCCCAAGCTCGGCCACTGGATCGCCCCGGGGAAGCACCACACCGGCGAGCTGCGGGTGGCACCGATCGGGATCCCTGATGGAGCACCCGTCGAGGCGACTGCCGGGCTGATCGGTACGCGGGTGCTGGAGCTGGCGCCGCACCGGGCGGCCGGGTCGACGAAGTTCACCTCGGGACAGGTGGTCATCGTCGGCGGCTCACGCGGGCTGACGGGCGCGGTCTGCCTGTCGGCGCTTGGCGCGATCCGAAGCGGCGCCGGCTACGCGACCGTCGCCGTTCCGGCCGACCTCGAATCGATCTTCGAAGTCAAGCTCACCGAGGTGATGTCGGTGGGCTGCGCCAGCCGAGAGGGGCGGCTGCGCCCGGCGGCCTCCGAGCAGATCCTGGGCGCCACCGAGCGCGCGGCGTGCGTTGTGCTCGGCTCGGGAATGGGTCGCGAGCAGGGCACCCAGCGCCTGGCCCGCGAGCTCACCCAGCGCATCCGGTCCCCCCTGGTCCTCGACGCGGATGGCCTCAATGCGCACGCTGGGCGAATCGAGGCGCTGGCGGATCGTCAATGGCCCTTGGTTCTCACCCCCCACGAGGGCGAGATGGGGCGGCTGCTCGATCGGGACTCAGCGGCGATCAAGGCCCAACGCCTGGAGAGTGCCACGGAAGCTGCCCGGCGCAGCGGAGCGATCGTCGTGCTCAAGGGCGACGACTCGATCGTCACCGACGGCGAGCGAGTCGCTGTCAACGCGGTCTCCAGCCCGCAGCTGGCGACAGCCGGCACGGGCGATGTCCTGACCGG
>DATDKQ010000086.1:0-10589 GCA_036519915.1 Solirubrobacterales bacterium
GCCTCGTGGGGATCGGCGACCGCCATCAGCTCGAGGTACCCGCCACCGAGCGGCACGATCCGGTTGTGGGTGCCGTGGCCCTCGTGCCGGCCGCCCGGCACGACGCTCAGCCCGAGCTCGGACTCGACCCTCGCCGCGGCCCCGTCCAGGTCCGCGGTCGCGTAGATGACGTGGTCGATGTGCACGGTTGGACGCTAGCGGGTGGCTAGAGTCCGGCCGCGATGGAGTGGGGCGCCGGCCGATACGAGCTAATCGCCGAGCAGTTGCTGCCCGCGGCGGAGGTTGTGGTCGAGCAGGCAACGCCACGAGATGGCGAGCGCGTCGTCGACATCGGCTGCGGAACCGGCAACGCCGCGCTGCTCGCTGCCGAGCGGGGTGCGACCGTCACCGGAGTCGACCCCGCCCAGCGGTTGCTCGACGTGGGAGCGGCCACCGCGGCGCAGCGGGGGCTGAACGCCACCTTCACGCTCGGGGAGGCGGCGGATCTCCCAGTCGAAGACGACGGGGTTGACGTCGCCCTTTCGGTGTTCGGGGTGATCTTCGCCCCAGACCCTGAGGCGGCTGCCGCGGAGATCGACCGGGTCACCACTGAGGCTGGACGGGTCCTGCTCGTCGCCTGGATCCCCGAGGGAGGGATCTTCCGGGCGGTGCGCTTCGCGCGCCAGACGATGGCGGAGATCCTGGGTCAGCCGCCGGCCTCGCCGCCGTTCGCTTGGCAGGAGCTCGAATCACTTTCCGGCTTGTTCGAGCCGTACGGGTTCACGCCGTCGCTCACTGAGCACGCACTCGCCTTCGGCGCATCATCCGTCGACGAGTTCATGCGGATCGAGGGAGAGAACCATCCGGTCGCGATCGCAGCCCAGCCTGTGCTCGAAGGGGCCGGCCGCGCGGAGGAGGTGCGAGAGGGGATGCGGCGGATCTACCTCGAGGCCAACGAGGACCCGGACGGCTTCCGGATCACGAGCCGCTACGTCGTGGCGGAGATGGAGCGCAAGCCGTAGCGGGCGATGACCCGGTCGTAGTTGAGTCGCATCAGCTCGATCACATCCCGGACGTCCTCGTCGGTCTCGATCCGGCGCGCGGCGGGACCCGGCTTGTCCGGGAAGACGGGATGGTCGACGACGCGCCCCTGCTCCTTCAGCGCGGTGCCGATCTCCTTGCCGAAGCTGAAGTGGGCGGCGTGGTCCCCGTGCAGGTGGCCGACCTCGTGGCCGTTGACGTAGAAGCCGAACTCCCCACGCTTTCCGTATCCGGATTCGACCCCGTCCCAGGACGTGACTTCGTCGGTGATTTGCTGGCTGGCTGATCTGGTGTCGGTCATCGGGCCTCCTCGGCAGCTGGTCCCTACAAACTACAAGCTCAAGTGAGCTTGAAGTCAAGTCCGATCCGTGCTTTCCTGCCCGGATCAACGACCTGCTCACCATCGGCGAGGTGGCGAAGCGAAGCGGCGTCGCAACCTCCGCCCTGCGCTTCTACGAAGATCGGGGCCTGATCGGGTCCGAACGCGCCGGGTCGGGCCACCGCCGCTACCCCCGCGCCGTGCTTCGCCGAATCGCCTTCATCGTCTTCGCGCAGCGGATCGGGCTCACCCTGGACGAGATCAAGGAGGAGCTGAGCAAGCTGCCCGGGGACCACGCCCCCAACCGCCGAGACTGGTCGCGGCTCTCAGCGAGCTGGACCTCTCGCATCGACGAGCGAATCGCCGAGCTGGAGCGGCTGCGCGCCGGGCTCACGGAGTGCATCGGCTGCGGCTGCCTATCCCTCGACCGCTGCCAGCTCGCGAACCCCGGCGATCGGGCCGGCCGCTCGGGACCGGGCCCGCGCTACTGGGTCGGCGACCCCAGGCCCGCCTGAGGCCGGGCCGGACTCAGATCCGCCGGACCAGGCTCACGATCTGGTTCGCCTCCGGAACCCGAAGCGCCAGGGTCGCCGCGACGTAGGACGCGAACCCGGCGGCGAGGGCCACGCCGAGCGAGACGATCTGGGCGATCAGGTCGCGGCCCAGCCATTGATCCAGCTCGTACCAGACCAGGTAGCTCACCCCCGCGAGCAGAGCGGCGGCGGCGGTCACCCGTAACGCCGTGTTGATCAGCCGTGGCAGCTCGAGCCCGTGGAGCTGTCTTCGCAGGATCACCGCCTCCGCGATCACGCTGGAGATCGTGGCGATCACCGTGGCCGCCACGATCCCGCCCACCCCGAACGGCGAGTAGAAGGCGAACGAGAAGATGATGTCGACGACGAGGTTCGACCCGGCGACGGCTGTGGGAACCCAGGGCCGCTGCAGGCTGAAGAAGGTGCGCGTCAACAGCAGGTAGAGGCCGTTGAAGGGCAGCGAGAACGCAAACCAGAAGAGGGCCTGGGCGACCAAGTGGGTCTGGGCCGCGTCGAACTCGCCGCGCTGGTACACGAGCCGCGTCATCGGCACCGAGAGCACCAGGATCGCGGCAGCGGCCGGGATCAGCAGCAGGATGATCTGCCGCATCCCATTGGACATCGTGGCGCGCAGGTTGTCCCACTCCTGGCGCGCCGCGAAGCGCGCCAGGGTCGGGAAGGCCACGGTCGCGACGGCCACCGAGAAGATGCCCTGCGGAAGCATGTAGATACGGAACGCCTTGTCGATCGCCGCGGGCGCCTGCTCGGAGACGAGGGTCCCGACGATGCTGTTGAGGAGCAGGTCGAAGTTGATCAGCCCGAGGCTGAGGGTCACGGGCAGCATCAGCAGGAGCACACGCCGCACGTCCGGCAGGTGCCAGTCGATGTCCCGGGTGAACCTGAAGGGGGTGTTGCGGAGGTCCCAAGCCGGGATGGCGAGCTGGACCACGGTGCCCACGAGGACGCCGATCGCGTACGCGTAGATCCGGTCGTTCCCGTGGAATGCAGGCTCGAGCAGGACGAGCACGAGGATGATCACGACGTTCCAGAAGAACGGCGAGATCGCGAACGCCGCGAAGCGGTCGTAGCTGTTCAAGACGCCGACCACCATCCCGGTGGCCCCCAGCAGAATCAGGATCGGGAAGAGGATCTGCGAGAGCGTGACGGTGAGGTCGAGGATCTCTCCGCTGAACCCCGGGGCGAAGATGGGGACGATCAGGGGCGCGGCGAGCACGAAGATCGCGGTCACCGCTCCCAGGACCAGCGTGACGAGGTAGATCAGCGTGGAGGCGAGCCGGAACGCCTCGCGCTTGTTGCCCTTCTCCAGCTCCTCCGTGAACACCGGGACGAAGGCCGCCTGGATTGCGGCGTCGGCGAACAGCGATCGGACCAGGTTCGGGACCTGGAAGGCGATGGTGAAGGCGGACATCGGCCCCGTGATGCCGAAGTAGCTCGCCGCGACGATCTCGCGGACCAGACCGGCCACCCGCGAGAAGGCTGTGGCGATCGAGAAGAAGGCGGTGGAGCGCCCGAGCCGTCCCTGGCGCTCGTCGAACTCCGGCGGGACGAACGGCGTGGTCGGCGTGGGTGCCGGGATCGCCATGAAGGTCGAGGTGTCCATCGAGACGACCTCGTGACGCTGCTCGAGGCGCTCCGCCTCGCCCTCGACCGCGGGGAATTCGCGCGTCGACGGATCGAATGGCTCGCCTGCCCCTTCGCCCCTCTCGGTCATTGCTCTATTCTCTTCGGCGCCCCCGACGGGGGTCTTTTCATGGCCAATATCGCCTCCCAGAAGAAGCGGAACGCGCGCTCAGAGCGCGAGCGTCAGGAGAACCTGCGTTTTCGGAGCTCCGTGAAGACTTACTTCCGGCGCCTCGAGGCCGCCGTTCAGGCCGGCGATCCGAACGCGGTCGCGTCGGAGCACAAGGCGCTCGTCTCGCGGATCGACAAGGCCGTCCAGAAGGGCGCCCTGCACCGCAACACGGGCGCCCGCAAGAAGTCCCGCGCGGCGAGCATCGCAGGCGCGGCCTCCCAGACTCAGGGCTAGCGGAGAGCCCAAGAGAGCGGCTCGGTGTCGTCGGCCTCGAGGCCGATTGCCCTGCGCAGCGTGATCGTGAAGGCCACGCGCTCGGGATAGTCCGAGCCGCCTCGGGACCAGAGCTCGAGGTCGGCCAGCGCGCGGATCGCGGCGTCGAGATCCTCCGGGGAGCGGCCCTTGACGTTCGAGACGAGCATCTTGGCGGCATACGGATGCATCGAGAGCCCCTTCGCCACCTCGCTCGACGGCCTCCCTGCCTCCAGCTCAGTGGCCGCCTTGAGTCCCTGCCGCAGCCGCGGGGCAAGCGAGTAGACGATTCTGGGAAGCGCCTCGCCCTGCGAGACCAGCCGCTCCGCCACGCGCATCGTCTCGGCCTCATCGCCGGCGATCACGGCGTCGGCCAGGGTCCAGATCGCCTCCTCGGAGGTATCGGAGATCATCGCCTCGAGATCGTCGACTCCGACGCTGCCGCCCTCCCCGGCCCATAGCGCGAGGCGCTCCAGTTCGGTCCGGAGCCGCATCGGCCTCGGACCCAGGCGCCCCACGAGCAGGCGGGCGGCCGCGGGGTCCAGCTCGAACCCGAGCTCTCTTGCATCGGCCACCAGTTGCTTGGGCAGATCCCGCTCGCGGGGCAGCGCAAACGAGAGCACCTCCCCTCCGGCCTTCTCGACGGCCTTGGCCACGCCTCCCGGCGGCTTGCCGTGGGCGACCAGGGCAACCGTGGTCTCCGGAGGGATCTGGCCCAGCGCCTCGACGGCCTTCTCGGCATCCCCCTTGCCCCAGCTCTCGACGCCATCGACGAGCAGGTAGCGCCGCGAGGCGATCAGGGAGATGGCGGCAAGTGAGGCGAGCACCGCCTCCACGTCCGGTGAACGGCGGCCATCGCCCGCGTCGAACACCTCGAGCGCCCCCGGTCCGCCCTCACGCTCGGCGCGATCGCGCAGGCGGCCGCGCGTCCGGGCGATCTTCGCCTCGTCGTCGCCTGCGATCAGATAGGCGGGCTTCATCTCTGCCACGCCGCCGAGTCTAGGGCTCGGTGCCGCCGTCGAACCCGGGGGCGCGGCGGTCCGCCTGGGCCGGCTAGAGGCCGAAGACGGGGCTCTCCGCAGCCCTGCAGGTCTGCGGAGCCTTCCGAGCCCGGAGCCGCTCCTGAGCTGCATGGGCCCGATAGACGCCCGGGTACGCCGCCTGTGTCAGGTTGACCTCGTACCGGCCCTTGCCGTCGGCCCGCTGGACCGACAGTAGCGCGCTGTTGCCTGTCCGGTCGGTGTAGAAGACGTTCACCAGGCGCCCCTTGAAGCAGGCGGCGAGGTTCGAGTCGACGGTTCCCGTGAACCGCATCGGCGATGGGTGCGCGAGCGTGATCTTGGAGCCCCATACGTGGCCCTTCCGCTTCTTGTGCTTCTTCTTCGCCCCCGCGAGCGCTCCGCCGAGCCCGAGCGCGAGCACGGCGAGCACGACTCCTGCCCGCCTCACCGCCATCATCAAACGGGTTGCTCCTCAGCCTCGCTTCCGGGCACCCTCGCATAAAGGCTAACCCGCGTCCGGGGCGACCGTCCAGCGGGAACCGTCCGCCTCGAGGTCGATCTCGCCCTGCTGGTCCGTGCGCATGACCGGCACGCCATGGTCACGCAGGTCGGCGACGGTGGGGTCTGCCGGGTGGCCGTAGGGATTACCGGCACCCACCGAGATGACGGCGAGCTTCGGGACGGAGCGCTCGAGCAGCTCGTCGAGGCCCCTGTCCTCTGAGCCGTGGTGGGCGACCTTGAGAACGTCCACGGGGCCGGGATCGATCGGCACGGACTCCGCCTCGGCGTCGCCCGTGAGCAGCATCGAGAAGTGGCGCCAGTGGACCACCAGGACCAGGCAGAGGAGATTCGGGTCCTCGCCGATGTCCCCGAGCAGCTCGCGGGGCGGCCAGAGCGCGCTCATCCGCAGGCCGCCCGAGTGGATCTCGCCACCCTCGGCCAGGCGGTAGGGCTGCACGCCGGCGCCGAGGGCAGCGCCGCGCAGCCGCGGATCCGCACGCCCGTAGACCAGCCGATCGACGCCAACCGAGTCGAGCAGCTCGCCGAGGTCGCCGGCATGGTCGGACTGGTCGTGAGTGATCACAATCGCGGCGAGCCGCTCGACCCCAAGCTCGCGAAGCCGGTCCTCCACCCCATCTCCAGGAGGTCCGGTGTCCACGAGCACCGGGTCGCCGCCGGGCGGATCGAGCAGGATCGAGTCGCCCTGGCCGACGTCGAGTACGCGGATGCTCAGGTGCGCTTGCGACGGCGGCGCGTGGCGGCCACCGAAGGGCCAGGGCGCCAGCAACAGCACAGCGACGATGGCCACCGCGGCGATACCCCCGGCCTTCGCCGGAGGGACCTCCCATCGCCATCGCCCCGGCAGCCGGCCGACCCGGCGCAGGAGAAGCTCCATCGCGATCAAGAGCACGGCGGACGCTGCAGCCAGCGACCAGACGGAGCCGAGGTGCACGGTCAGAAGCGCCCAATCAGGGGCGGCCAGCCAGTGCGCGACCTGCGCGATGTAGGCCAGGCAGAGCGAGTCGAGCCAGTTGAGCGGCTCGACCGGCAGGAGCGGCGCCTGTCCGATGATCCCGGTCAGCATCCCGAGCCACATCGCCGGCGCGACGGCTGGCGCCGCCAGGACGTTCGCGGGCAGGGCGGCCGGCGAGAACTGATCGAATTCCGCGGCCATCAGCGGGGCGGTCGCGACCGTCGCCGAGACCGTGACCGCGACTGCCTCAGCCAGCGCGTGGTGGGCCGAGCCCCGCTCCGCGCCGCCGCACAGGACCGCGGCCAGCCGCTTCGCCCAGAGCATGATCCCGATGACCGCGGCGAAGCTGAGCTGCCACCCGACGTCGCCGTCGGCCCTCGGATTCACGGCGAGGGTGATTCCGGCCGCGAGTAGGACCGCGTACCAACGCGAGCGCGGGCGGTCCGCCAGCGCCGCGATCAGACCGGCTGCCCCCATCACGCCCGCCCGCTGAATGGAGGGGCCGGCCCCGGTAACGGGCACGTAGATGGCGATCAGACAAAGCGTTCCGATTAGGCGGGCACGTAGAGGCAGGCCGAGCAGCGCCAGCAGCGGCCAGGCGAGCACCCCGAGGAGGATCACGTTCTCCCCGCTCACCGCCAGCAGGTGGGCCAGATTGGACCGCCGGAAGTCGTCGCGCGTCCGAGGATCGATCCGGTCGTCCTCCCCGAGCACGAAGCCCCGTGCCAGGGCGGCCTCCCGGTCCGGCATTCCCCGCCCCAATGCCGTCTCGGCTCGGAGACGGACCTCGTCGATCCATCCGGTGAGCCCGCCGCGCCCGCCCGGGCCACGATCGATCCGGTCGACCCGGAGCGTCAGTCCGATTCCCAGCCGACGCAGAGACGCCGCTCTCCATGGCTCCGGCTCCTGCAGGACACCCTCCGCGCGCACCTCGGAACCCACGGGAAGCTCCGCCACCGGCTCCGGCGAGATCACCAGCACGCGACCGGCCGGCGAGTCGACGCGAACGGCGACCTCGCCGTGGTCTCGGCGCGGCACCCCCGCGACGAATCCGGAGAGCGAGGCGTGTACGCCGGGTTGCGCCCGGAGCGCACCGCCATCGATCGCGTGCAGGCGCCCCCCTCCGGCGAGCAGGCCTGCGAGCGCAGCCGCGAGCGCGAGCAGGGTGAGCCAGGTGAGCCCGGCCGCTGGACGGGAGCCCTCGGCAGGCCGCAGCGCGGCAAGACCCATCACGGCGATCGGGGCGGCGCCGACCGCGGCAAGTGCGGGATCGGGCGAAGCCAGCGGGGCCAGCGCCAGCCCGCCCGTGGCGCCGGCGAGCGCCGCGAACCGCCATTCCCGCGACCACTCGCGTCCTCCCAGGACGTGTTTCACCAAGTGGTCACGTGGTACGCGGGAGTGAACGCGAACTTCGACCGAAGGAGGACCGATGGCCGCGAACCGAGAACGGCCAAGGCGTGGGGAGGTTCACCGCGCCAAGAAGACGGATATGGAACTGCACCTCGAGACCCGGCGTGCCGAGATGTACGCCGCCGAGGGGCACGCGGGCAGCATTCCGCGCGGCAATCAGGAGGCCGAGCAGGAGCCGCTCGGGCAGCGCCGCCACGAGTGGGAACGGGTGCTCGGCCACTGAGCTAGGGCTGGAGGGCGGACCTGAGCGTCTCCATGGTGGCCGGCCCGATCCCGGCCACCTCGTCCAGCTGGTCGATCGAGGAGAGGCCGCCCTTCTGGTCGCGGAACTCGATGATCTTCTGCGCCGTGATGGGCCCGATGCCCTCGACCTGGTCGAGCTGCTCGACGGTCGCGCTGCCCAGGCTGATCGGGCCGCTCTGCCCTCCCACCGCCGAGGGTGACGCCGCGCCGCGACCCGGGACGACCACCTGCTGACCGTCGCTGAGGCGGGCCGCGAGGTTGATCGCGTCGTGATTCGCCCCGCGGGCGAAGCCACCGGCCCGCCTCACCGCGTCGGTGACGCGAGAGCCCGCCGGCAACCGATAGACGCCCGGGCGCCCGACCGTGCCGGCCACGTGCACGACCACATCCCGCGTCCCCTCGGCCTCGTGTGTGGAGTCGGCGGCGAAGCTGAGCTCCGCGCCGCCGCTTGGTCCGGTGCCGCTGGAGCGGATCCAGCGGGCGCCGATCACGACCAACGCCACGGCGATCACCGCATAGAGGAGCAGCTGGGAGCGGCTCAGCTCGGGCATGGGGCGAACCTGGCCGCGCCATCTGCGCGGGTGCCGCCCCTTCGTGCCGGATCAGATACGGAGCCGAGTCAGATCAGCGAACGTCGAAACCGGATAGCCCCTCGGGCTCCTCATCCGTCACCTCCACGTAGGCGACGTCCGCGCGGCTCGGCCCATGCCGGCAGAACCCGACCAGCTCGTCGACCGCCTGCGGATCGCCCTCGAAGACCGCCTCGACGGTTCCCTCCCGCGTGTTCCGCACCCAGCCCGCGATGCCGGCCGCCTCCGCGCGCCGCCGGACGCTGTCCCGGAAGAAGACTCCCTGGACCCGGCCGCTGACGACGACCCGCCTGCGGATCAGGGGCTAGCTCACTCCTCGTCGTCGTATTCGGAGGCGACGCCGACGCCCGAGCGCCCAAAGACCTCGGACGAGGTGACGGGCGGCGACTGCACCGAGACGCAGCAGAGATCCGCGGAGTTGGAGTTGGCGATCGAATGGTCGGTGGCCGGCGGGACGAGGACGAGGTCGCCCTCACCGACTTCCTGCTTATCGCCGGCGACGGTCATGGTGCCGCGGCCGCTGGCGACGATGTAGACCTGCTCGGCCTCCTCGTGGGAGTGGAGCTCCTGGTCGATTCCCTCAGGCACTTCGAGCCAGGTCACGGACATGTTGCGCGAGCCCAGTTCCCCGGCATCCATGAGGATGCGATTGCGAAGCCGGTGCCACTCCTCTGTCGGAGCCTCCTCGAGCCGCCTGACCAGCACGGGGTCTTTCTACCAGATCATCCCTTTACGACAAGGTTCACCAGGCGGCCGGGAACGACGACCTCCTTCACAATCGCCTTGCCGTCGAGATGTCGCTGGACGTTGTCGCTCGCCTTGGCGAGCTCGACGAGCTCGCTCTCCGCCGTGTCGGATGCCACCTCGATCCGGTCCCGCAGCTTGCCGTTCACCTGCACGACCAGCATGTAGGTCTCGCGCTCGAGCAGCTCGGGGTCGGCCTCGGGCCAGGGCTGCTCCCATACCCGCTCGCCCTCCAGCCACTCGTAGACCTCGGAGCAGAGGTGGGGCGCGAACGGGAACAGCAGGGACGCCGCGGTGGAGGTGGCGAAGCGGACCGCGGACGCACCGGTCTCACTGTCGTAGAGGCCCTCCTTGAGCCGGTAGACCTCGTTGACGAGCTCCATCACGGCGGAGATCGCGGTGTTGAACTGGAAGCGCGGATCGATGTCTCGGGTGACCTTGTCGATCGCCCAGTTGGCCTTCGCGAGCAGCTCTCGGGCCTCGCCTTCCGCCCCGTCGACGGCGCCACCCCGATCGGTCCGCTCGGCGACCTCCCGACCGAGGCGCCAGAGCCGGGCGAGGAACCGGAAGATCCCCTCGACGCCCTCGTCCGACCAGTCCCCGCCCTTGATCGGCGGCCCCATGAAGCAGATGTAGGTCCGCAGCGAGTCCGCCCCAAAGCGGTCGACGTACTCGGCCGGATTGACGGTGTTGCCGCGGGACTTGGACATCTTCGCCCCATCGCGGGTGATCATTCCCTGGGTGAACAGGTTGGCGAACGGCTCCCGCGCCTCGAGCAGGTCCATGTCATGCAGAGCCTTGACGAAGAAACGCGCGTACATCAGGTGCAGGATCGCGTGCTCGACACCGCCGATGTACTGGTCGACCGGCATCCAGTAGTCGGCGACCTCTCTCGCCCACGGCTCCTGGTCATTGCGGTTGTCCAGGTAGCGGAGGAAGTACCAGGAGGAATCGACGAAGGTGTCCATCGTGTCCGTCTCGCGACGGGCCTCGCCGCCGCATGACGGGCACTCGGTCCGCACCCAGTCCTCAGCCGCCGCCAGCGGGCTCTTGCCCTTCGGCGCGTACTCCTCGACGTCCGGGAGCAGCACGGGGAGCTGGTCCTCGGGCACGGGGACCATCCCGCACTGGTCGCAATACAGGATCGGGATCGGGGCGCCCCAGTAGCGCTGGCGGGAGAGCAGCCAGTC
>DATDKQ010000087.1:0-2967 GCA_036519915.1 Solirubrobacterales bacterium
CGGGCGCGACGTCGCCCTCGGCGTGCCGCGAACGGCGACTCTCAGTTACCCGCCTGGTCAGGGCGGGCTCTCACTAACGCGGGTCGAGGCGGGTTTCGCGGCCTCGATCCCGCCGGGAGCGCACCGGGTGCAGCTCCACGACGACACCTACTCGGACCGCGTCGGCTGGAAGGCGATCGAGGTGCTGCCGGGGGAGGGGACCGACGTCCGCTCGAGCGTTCCCGCGAGCGATCCGACCGGAGGGCTCCGGGCCTACCCGGTCGATCTCCTGCAGAGCCCGCCGGACCAACGAGAAGCCACCTTCGCGGTGAGCGAGGGCTCCGGGCGTGTCAGCGCTCCCGACGCTGAGGACGTCGGGCCAGTGACCACCGATCGCGCCCAGGACGGCTTCGCCGGGGCACTGACAAGCGCCAACGACCACGGCCTGCTGATCCTGCTGCTGCTCGGCTCGGCCTTTGTCTGGGGCGCGCTCCACGCCCTCTCACCAGGGCACGGCAAGACGATGGTCGCCGGCTATCTGGCCGGCAGTCGCGGCCGGGCGAAGGATGCGGCGCTGCTCGGGCTGACCGTCACGATCACCCACACCTCGGCAGTCTTCGCTCTGGGGCTGATCACACTCGCCGCTTCGGCCTACGTGCTGCCCGAGGACCTCTATCCGTGGCTGGGCGTCGCCTCCGGCGCGATGGTGATCGCGATCGGGCTCTGGGCGATCTGGACGCGCCTGCGGCGTTGGCGGGCGATCAGAACCGAGCACGACCACGGTCATCACCACGTGCACAGTCATGGCGGACACACCCACAGCCACAGCCACGACCACCCCACGCCCGGGGCGGCGATCACCACCCGCTCGCTGGTCGCCCTGGGGGTCTCCGGGGGGATCGTCCCCTGCCCATCGGCCCTGGTGGTAATGGTCGCCGCGATCTCGCAACACCGCCTTGGCCTGGGGCTGGCGCTGATCCTCGCCTTCAGCATCGGGCTGGCCGCCACCCTGACCGCGGTCGGGCTCGCCGTGCTCCACGGCGGCAGGCTGATCCAGCGCCTGCGGCCAGAACGGCGTCTCTTCGGCGGCCGGATCGTCGGCGCGCTCCCGGCGCTCTCAGCGACCCTGATCGTGGTCGCGGGCAGTCTGATCACCCTGCGAGCGATCCCGCAGATCGGTTGAGATGACGGCGACCTACCAACAATTCGCGATCTTGCACTCGGGACTGATCCGGCCTCTGGCCCCGCTCGCAGTTGTGGGTAACCGATCTCGTCCCGGTTTGACCTTTCAGTCCACAGGCCCCACTCTCAGGTTCGACAGCGCGGAAGCGGTTCTGCGGACGCTGCGGGAGCGCGGCCTGAGGATCTCGACCGCCCGCCGGGTGATCGTCAACTATCTCTTCGAGGCGGGCGGCCCGGCCTCCGCGCAGCAGATCGCCGGCGGCCTCGATCGAACGCCGCTCGACCTCGCCTCCGTCTACCGCAACCTGGGGGCGCTCGAGGAGCACGGGGTGGTCCGCCACTTCCATGCCGGACATGGCCCGGGCCGCTACGTCCTGGTCGGAGGCGACGAGCGGGAGTACCTGGCCTGCGATCGCTGCGGCGCCATCGCCGAGGTCGATCGCTCCGAGCTCGATTCGGTCCGGGCTCGAGTTCAGGACCGCTTCGGCTACGAGGTGGGCTTCACGCACTTCCCGATGGTGGGCCTCTGCCCACGCTGCGCGGCTGTGGACGGGGGTGGGAGCTCGTGAGCTTCGACTTCCTCTTCCAGCCTGTCGAGCAGATCGACGTCTGGCTCGAGAGCCTTTTCGCCGGGGCTCCGCTGGTGGTCGCGCTGCTGATCGCCCTGGCCCTGGGCCTGCGTCACGCCTCCGATCCGGACCACCTCGTGGCGGTCACCTCCTTGGTGGCCGTCGACGGCGGCGACGTTCGGGGCGCGGCGCGGCTCGGGGCCTGGTGGGGAGCGGGACACGCCACCGCCCTGCTGCTGATCGGGGTCCCGCTGATCCTCTTCAAGTCATCGATGCCGAGTTGGATCGAGCATGGTGCTGAGACGGCGGTAGGTGTCGTCATCCTGCTGCTCGCGATGCGGATCGTCGCCAAGTGGGCGCGCGGCGATTTCCGTGCAGGACGGCACCCGCACGTGCGCCCAGGTGGCTCCACGGCTCACCGCCACCTCCACCACGGAGATCGGCCGGAGCACCGCCATCGGAACGTGCGCACCCCACGCCAGGCGCTCAGCATCGGCCTCCTCCATGGCCTGGCCGGGACGGGCACCGTGGCGCTGCTGCTGATCGCCGCCCTGCCGGGCAAGGTGGAGGCGGCGGCCGCGCTTGCCGTGTTCGCCCCGATGTCGGCGGTGTCGATGACGCTCTGCACCACCGCGTTCGCGTGGCTGCTCACTCGCCCCCTGATCGATCCTCTCTACCGGACGGTGCTGATCCCCGCCTTCGGGCTCTTCGGCCTGCTCTTCGGCGCCTGGTACGTGGGCATCGGCTAGCGCTCGGGCAGCGGTCGCGGGGAGGCGCGGCCGCTACGGTTGGCGCGTGAGCGCACCCGGGACGAAGGCGGTCGGAACCTGGAGCGGCGGACGGTTCCTTCGCTTCGGCGAGGCAATCGAGTCCGAGCGCCTCGAGGCTCTGCTGCGCCCCGGCGACGGCATCGACACGGTCCTGACCGCGGACGCGTACGGCGCCGGTGAGGCGGACTCGCTGCTCGGGCGGGCGCTCGACGGGGTGCCTCGCGACCGATACAGCCTGGCCGGAGCCGTCGGCCACGACTTCTACGAGGGAGAGCGCCAGGGCCCGCGGGGCTATCCGCGCTTCACCGACCCCGAGCTGCGCGGCCCGGACGATTACGCCGCCTACCTGCGGATGGCGGCCGAGCGCAGCCTCGATCGCCTCGGGCAGGACCGCTTCGACCTGCTGCTGCTCCACAACCCGGACCGCACCGGGTACGAGAGCGAGGCGGTCTGGGACGGGATGGTCG
>DATDKQ010000088.1:0-23699 GCA_036519915.1 Solirubrobacterales bacterium
TGATCGCGAGCCGGAACCTCTGCGTGCCGCCCCCGCCGCTCTTCCACGCCGACTTCACCGGCTACAACGGGGCCACCACCGCTGTCGACTCCTCGGCCACCGTCCAGGGGGCATGCGGACCGAATGCGGCGACGAAGTGCAAGAAGGCCAAGAAGAAGAAGCACAAGCGCCGGGCCGCCGAGGCCAAGAAGAAGCACAAGAAGAAGTCCTGCAAGAAGAAGAAGCGCAAGAAGAAGCGCTGAGAGCTAGAGCCTCTTCCCCGACGCGAAGAGGATGACGCCCGCGGCCAGAGCGACCGCTCCGGTCAGCCAGAAGACGACGCCGCCCGACGCAACCGCCGCCGCGATGAGCGCGATGCCCACGACCACCAGAGGCAGTCCGAACGAGATCGGCACGCTGACGTTGAGGCCGGGGCCGAAGTCCGGCGCCCTGCGCCTCGGGCTCTTTCCCTTGGAGGGGTAGACCTCCCGGCGGCCTTCGGGCAGCCGAGTCATGCGCCCCGCGCGGGCGCTGCGCTCGCGATCAGCTCCATATACATGGCGGCGGTCCGCTCCGCGACGTCCCCCCAGTCGAAGCGGCGGAGGTGCTCGAAGGCCTCGGCGGTGAGGCGCCGGCAGAGCTTGGCGTCGTCCAGCACGCGAACGGTCATCTCCGCGAGGGAGACGGGATCGCGGGCGCGAAACCGCAGCCCGACCTCGTCGTGGGGGACGACCTCGCGCAGGCCGCCCGTGTCGGCGACGATGCAGGGGCAGCTGGACGCCATCGCCTCCAGCGCGACCAGCCCGAAGGGCTCGTAGATCGAGGGGACCACGCAGACGTCGGCGATTCGGTAGAGCGAATGAAGGACATCGTCGCCGATCCAGCCGACGAACGTCCCGTGCTCCATCAGGCCGAGCTCCTCGGCCTGGCGGCGGAGCTCCTGCTCGTGCGTGCCCGAACCAGCCACCACGAACCGGGTGTTCGGCAGGCGCTCGATGATCTCCGGCAGCGCCTCGAGCGCGAACTGGAAGCCCTTTTCGTAGACGAGGCGGCCGACAAGCAGGACGAGGGATTCGTCGGGCTCGGCGAACTCGGCGCGCAGCCTCCGGAGCTCATCGTCGTCGTGAGGCTGCAGGTCCTCGGGATCGATCCCGTTCGGGATGACCTCGATCCGCTCCTCGTCGACGCCGAAGACGTCGACCACCTGCTCGCGCATGAAGGTCGAACAGACCAGCACCCGGTCCGAGCGGTTGGTGATCCAGCGCTCGACGCCGTGGATGTAGGACTGCGGGTGCTTGTCGACCCAGCCCTGGTGGCGGCCGTGCTCGGTGGCGTGGATGGTCGTCGCCAGAGGGGAGCCGAAGCGGCGCGCAAGGTGGTCGCAGGCGTTCGCGACGAGCCAGTCGTGGCCGTGGACGATGTCGAAGTCGAGCCGGTCACCGAGCTCGACGCCGGCGGCCAGCATGTCCGAGTTCATGCGCTCGACCCAGGCCACGAACTCGTTGAGCTCAGCAGGCCGGGTGGGCTCGCGTACCCGGTGGACGTGGACGCCGTTGACCAGCTCCTCAGCAGGGGACTCCTCGCCGCCGCGGGTGAGCACGTGGACCTCGGCATCGAGCTCCACCAGCCCCTCGGCCTGCTTCCGAACCACACGGGCGAGGCCACCCTCGATCAGAGGGGGGTACTCCCAGGACAGGATCAGGATTCGACTCATCAGGGCTCGAGCAGCGGCGCCAAACTGAGGTCCGGAGCGAGATTTCGGACGCGCGGATCGACTGCTCGGCCTGAGTGTATGGCCTCCAGCAGGGCCTCCGCATGGGCCGTCGCGCGCGAGTAGGGGTAATCGCCGGCCTGTCCGCGATGGTCCATGAATGCCCAGTCGCTCGATTGCAGGGCGAGCAGTTCCCGGGCGGCGCGCTCGGCCGCCGCGCCCTCGACGCTGCGACGGCTCAGTGCCCTCAGCAGGCGCAGCTCGCTACGACGGGTGGCCCAGACCAGGTCGGAGACGGAGGGGGAATCCCAGGTCTCGAGGCTCTTTCCCTCGCCCCAGCTGGCCTCGCTGGCGGGCCGCTTCTCGGCCTCGTGCTCGCGCAGCGCCTGCGGGAGGGTGAGCAGGCGAACGCCGTCGAGCTCGGCTCCCTTGATCACCTCGCGCAACCAGAGCGGGCCCTCCGCCCACCAGTGCCCGAGCAGCTCCGTGTCGATTGCGAACACGCAGAGACCGCGGCGGTTCGTCTCGGCGCGGTAGCGCTCGAGGCGGTCGCGCACGGCCGCGAGAAAGGAGGCCGCGTGCTCGGTTGCCCGCTTCGCAGCCGCGGCCGCGTTGTAGGGCGTTCCAGAGATCGACCACAGCCGCATCCCGTTCCTGGAGAGCCGGTGGTACTCGAGGTAGGCGCCATCGGAGGGGTAGCCCTGGTCTGACCAGACCAGTTGGACGGTCGCCCAGTCGATCGTGAACGCCACCGGCCCGCCGGGCAGCCTGATCGGGCGCAGCGCGGCGGTACCTCGCTCGTGAGCGCTCTGGTCCAGGCAGGTGAAGGCGATCCCTCGCTCGGCCAACACATCCTCGAGACCCCCGACGTACGCGCACTCGGGGAGCCAGAACCCGTCCGCCTCGCCGAAGCGCCGCTCGTGCGAGCGAAGCCCTGCATCGACCTGCAGCCGCCGTCCGGCGATCGTCGCGAGCTTGGGCAGCACGGCGTGGGTCGCCGCCGAGGGGATCAGCGCGATCCGGCCGCGGCGGTGCGCCTCCTGAAAGGCGCGCAGGGGAGTGCCGCCGAGGCGATTCAGACGGCGCATCGCCCTGGTGTAGTGGTCGGCTTCGGCTTTGGCCGCCGGGCGCAGGGCGGCGCCGGCATCGGCAACGTCGCGGTCCGCTGCATCCACCCGGTGGCGGCGCAGGAAGGCGAGCATCCTCTCGCGCACCCCGTCGGCCTCGAGCTGGTCGGCGAGAACCGGGGTGACGGTCATCGTCAGGCGATCGGCGACGTCCAACACCGGCAGGTGCGAGCGCGCGAATGCGTCGAAGAGCCACTCCTCGCCGAACGGGTAGGTCCCGAACCCCTCGACGTAGGGCATATGCGAGTGGAGGACGATCGCCAGATCGCCGCGCGTGCGCTCGGCCATGGTCAGGAGCGACAGATCGCGACGAAGTCCAGCGCGCGATCGAGGTCCCCGGCCCGCAGGCGGAAGTCCGCGGCGCGGATCGCGGGGATGAAGCGCTCGTAGAACGGCTTGGTGAGGTGGAGCGCCGGGTGGACGCGGTCCCACCCCAGCCGGATGGCGAGCTCGTGCGCGCGGAGCTTGCGGGCGTGAAACACGCCGAGCAGCTCGACGCTCCCGAAGTGGGGCTCGAGCAGCTCGCGGTACTGCCCCTCGTCGTACTCGCGCAGGTGCCAGGGGTTGTTGGACTTCTCCGCACCCGGGGGCGCCAGCGTGAGCCGGTTCGGTGTCGAGATGTAGGCGACCGGGGCGACCTCGGCGATCCGGTTGAGCAGCCGGCCGGGCTCGTGGATGTGCTCGATCGTCTGGAGGAAGACCACGGCGTCCACCGGCTCGTCGAAGTCCTCGACAAGCTCGCGGCGGAAGGTCAGGTTGGGGCGCTCGTAGCGGGCGCTGGCGTGCTCGTGGGCCTCCGGGTTCGCATCGACGCCGACCACCTCGGCGGCGTGCTCGGCGAGCAGGTCCGAGCCGTAGCCCTCGCCGCAGGCGAGGTCCGCCACCCGCAGGCGGGCGCAGCGCTCCACGATCCACTCATAGACGGCGACGTGCCGGCGGTACCAATAGTTCTCCTCCGGGACGTCGGGCAGGGTCCGCTCGCCGGTCAGCTCGAGGGGCGCCACCCCCGCCGGCTGGTTCTCCTGCAGGTAGGTCTGATCGGCTTTGCTCACGGGCAGGAAGTTAGGGACACGTAGAGTGAAAGGGGGCCCTGCCGATGAGTCCGGCGGCCTTCGACAGTCTCTAGGTGAGTTCATGGCGAGCAATGCGACAGCCCCTGCGATCGAGGCACGCGACCTCAGCCGCACCTTCAAGGGAGGCATCGAGGCTGTGCGCGACGTTGATCTGAACATCGGGGCGGGCGAGGTCTTCGGCTTCCTCGGACCGAACGGCGCGGGCAAGTCCACCACGGTGAGGATGCTCTGCACCCTGCTGCCGCCGACCGGCGGGAGCGCCTCGGTCGCCGGCCACGACGTGGTTTCCGACGCTGACGCGGTGCGGACCAGCATCGGGGTGGCCCTTCAGGAGATCGGCCTCGATCCGGTGCAGACCGGCCGGGAGCTGCTCGAGCTGCAGTGCGGGCTCTACGGCGTCACCGGCGGTGCCGGCCGTGAGCGCGCGGCGGAGCTGCTCGACCTGGTCGGGTTGACCGAGGCGGCCGACCGGCGGACCAAGACCTACTCGGGCGGGATGAAGCGGCGGCTCGACCTGGCGAGCGCGCTGGTCCACCGGCCGCGGGTGCTCTTCCTGGACGAGCCCACGACCGGGCTCGACCCAGCTTCCAGGCTGACGGTCTGGGAAGAGGTCCGGAGGATCAACGCCGACGGCACCACGATCTTTCTGACGACGCAGTACCTCGAAGAGGCCGACGAGCTCTGCGAGCGGTTGGCGATCATCGACCACGGCGAGCTCGTCGTTCAGGGAACCCCCGAGAGCCTGAAGGCGGAGATCGGCAAGGACGTGGTCACGGTCGAGCTGCACGGAGCCGACCCGGAGCGCACAAGGGACGTGATCGGCGAGCTGCCCGGCCTGGATCGCGTCATCGTGGAACAGAACGAGCTCGCTCTCTTTGTGGAGGACGGCGCCTCCTCAATCGCCGAGATCGTCCGCCGGCTGGACGCGGCGGGCGTCGAGGTCGGGGCGATCTCGGTCTCGCGGCCCTCGCTGGACGACGTCTTCCTGGAGGCGACCGGACGGCGCCTGGAGGGAGCGCAGCAGGAGCATGAACACGTCGACGAGGCCGCAGAGGAGGACGAGGCGGCGGCGAGGGCTGTGGCACCGTGACCGAAGTGCTGCTGCTCGGCCGGCGGGCGGTCCGGGAGGTCATTCGCTACCCGGAGGCGACCATCCCCACCCTCTTCATTCCACTCTTCTTCCTGGCGGTCAACATCGGCCAGGTCTCGCCCACCTTCCCGAGCAGCACGCCGTTCCTTAACGGCCAGGGGTACGCGGCCTTCCAGTTGCCGGTCTCGCTGATGTTCGCCGTGGCCACCGCAACAACCGGACTGGCGCTGGTGACGGAGATCGACAGCGGCTACTTCGACAAGCTGCTCGTCGCGCCGGTCCGCCGCACGTCCCTGATCCTCGGCAGGCTCGGGGCCGACCTGGTGCGCGGCATCGCCGCCTGCACAGTGGTCGTGCTCGCCGGCTTCGCCTTCGGCGTCCACATCGAATCCGGGGTCCTCGGCACGATCGTGCTCATCCTCCTGGCGGCGCTCTTCGGTGTTGCCTATGCGGGGTTCGGGATCCTGGTCGCGCTGACGACGAGGAATGTCCAGGCGACGAACACGAGCTTCCTGCTCTTCTTCCCGCTTCTCTTCCTCACCCCGAACTTCGTGCCCTTCGACCGCCTCTCGCCGGTGATGGAGACACTGGCGCGGATCAACCCGGTCAGCTACGTGATAGTCGGACTGCGGTCGCTGATCCTCGACGGCTGGGTGGTCGACAAGATCCTGGTCTGCCTCGGGGTGACCCTGGCGATGGGGGTGGTCTTGATCGGCCTGTCGCTGCGCGCGATCGAGACCTACGACAGGTAGGCGCGGCTACGATCCGGCCCCGTGCCGGCCACCCCTGAGCGGATCAAGGAGGTCAACGAGCGCTACCACGACGTGGCGGCCGCCTCCTACGACTCGAAGTGGGGGATCGATTTCGGCGAGATCGGTCAGGACCAGGTGACGGGCAAGTTGCGCAAGGCGCTCGGCCGGGGGCCGGACGGGGTGTTCGGGAACGCGTTGGAGATCGGTGCGGGAACGGGCTACTTCTCGCTCAACCTCCTGCAGGGCGGCCTGATCGAGCGGGCGACCGCCACAGACATCTCGCCGGGGATGCTGGCGGCGCTGGACGAGAACGCGTCGCGACTCGGCCTCGAGGTGAGGACCGCGGCGGCCGAGGCGGAGACGCTTCCCTTCCCTGACGAGAGCTTCGACCTGGTCTTCGGGCATGCGGTTCTCCACCACATCCCCGACCTCGAGCGGGCCTTCTCGGAGTTCGCGCGAGTGCTGCGCCCTGGCGGGACGCTCGCCTTCTGCGGCGAGCCCTCGCGATACGGCGACTTCCTGGCGGCGATCCCGAAGCGGACGGCGCTGCTGGCGGCGCCGCTCTGGCGGCGGGCAATGCGGGCCTCGCAGCGTCACGAATACCCGGAGGCCGAGCACAACGGGCACTCCCTGGAGGGGGAGGTCGACGTGCACGCCTTCTCCCCCGGCGACCTGCGGCGGTTCTGCGCCGACGCGGACCTCACCGAGGTCAGGATCCGCGGAGAGGAGTTACTCGCCTCGATTCACGGCTGGACCGTGCGGACCCTGGAGGCGAGCGCGGAGCCCGACCAGGTGCCGTGGGCGTGGCGCCGCTTCGCCTTCCGCAGCTATCTCGTCTTGCAGCGGCTGGACAACCAGGTGCTCGAGCCGCACCTGCCCCCGCAGCTGTTCTACAACCTGCTGGTGGCCGCGCGCAAGCCGGACGCCTAGCCGCGGCCGCCGGGCTCTTCCTCGACCAGCCGGTCGGCCCAGGGAAGGGCCTCGAGGCGCTCGTCGGGGATCGCCTCACCGCTGATCACAGACTTGCCGTAGGTGCCCTCCTCGAGACGCTGCTCGGCGCGCTCGATCGCCTCGAGCGCGCGCTGGAGGTCTTCGCGGATCGCGTCGTCCTTGCCGGCCTGATCGAGATCGTCCCCCTGGTCCCCGAAGTCCTCCGGCTCCTCTTCCGGTTCCTGCGGGCCGACCGCGGCGAGTTGGCGCTCGATCCGCGCCCGCTCCTCGGCGAGCCGCTGTTGTGCTCGTTCCGGATCCACGAGGTGATGCTACTTCCGCAGGAGCTCGCGAAGGGCTGCGGCGGTGTCCGGATCGCCATTGGCACGTTGCCCACCCACGCTGGTGGGTAAGGCGCCAACCTCCCAGATCTCGCCCCTTCATCGCCGGTCTTCGTCCCAGATCTGCCCCTTCATCGCCGGTTTCCGGCTTCGCCCCGCCCTACCCGAAGGTGAACGCGTACCCCGTGACCCCCGGGTCGAAGGTCAGCGAGAGCCGGTGCCGGGCGACCGCCGGCAGGTCGACGAGCCGGTAGAGGCGCTGCGACTCGATCGTCGCCTGGCCCTGCCGGACGTCCGCTCCGGCGAGCTTGATGGGGATCGGGCTGCCGTCGAGGAGGACGTGGACGTCCCGCGCGCGGTCGGCTGAACCGAGTACGAGGAAGACCCTGCGGGCGTTGAACTCCAGGTCGATCCGGGCACCGGCAGCGGAGGTCGCGTCCTCGTCGGTGATTCCCCAGTCTCCGGAATAGGCGAAGTGGTTGACCGGCACGTCGGCCGGAGGAACGCCGAAGTCCTGGTTGCCGGGATGGATGGTGCCGTTCACCCACCCCTGGGCGCGTCCTGCCCCAAGGTAGGTCTCCGGCGTGGTCGCGTCGGCGGAGGGCGCCTGCGCCGACGCGCGCGCCCCGGACCCGAGGTTCGAATGACCCGCGTCCTGCAGCAGTGTGCGAATCGCCCGCTCCATCTCGTCGTAGTTCCCCTCCCCGAAGTGGGCGTCGCGGACGTTCCCCTGCGCGTCCACGAGGTACTCGGATGGCCAGTACTGGTTGCCCCAGGCGCTCCAGGTCGCCAGGTCGTTGTCCTGGACGACCGGATAGCTGAGGTGGTTCTGGCGGATCGCGGCCTGGACGTTGTCCGCGTCCTTTTCGAATGGGAATTCGGGCGAGTGGACCCCGACGACGGTGAAGCCGTCATGCCCGTAGCGCTGCTGCCACGCCTCCAGGTACGGCAGGGTCCGGATGCAGTTGATGCAGGTGTACGTCCAGAAGTCGATCAGCACGACCTTGCCGCGCAGCTCGCTCATCGAAAGGGATTCCCCGTTCGGGGTGTTGAACCAGTCCTGGGTGCCGGTGAAGTCCGGCGCCTGCCCGTAGGTGGGGAGGCTCACGGTCTGATCGAGCTGCGATGGATCGACGATCGGCTTGCCCGTCTGCCGCACCTGCGCCAGGTCGGCCACCACGACATTGCTCTTCTCAAGGTCACCCGTCGGATTGACGAGGAAGCCAGGGAGGTCACTCGCGATCGCGGTCTGGAAGCGGGTATCGAGATTGGCCGTCATCGCCACCGCCACCACCACCATCACGGCGCCGAGGGCCATCTGGATACGCCCACGGACGGGCGCCAGCCGCTGAGAGAGTCGCCGGCCGCCGAGCAGCAGCAGATAGAGGACGATCGCCGAGCCCACGGCGTAGGAGAGCGCGACGGCTAGGCGGCCGGCGGTGAAGTCCTGCGCAGCCGAGACGACGATCACCCCGGCGAGGATCGGCCCGGCGCAGGGCGCGTAGACGAGGCCGAGGCTGGCGCCGACGATCAGCCCCGAGCCGAAGCCGTCACCGCCGAACCGCGCCGGCCCCGGCGCCAGTCGGCTGGCGAAGGCCTCGACCCGGTCGCCGATCGGCGGAACCAGCAGGCAGAACCCGAAGGAAAAGAGGACGACGATCGCGATGTCTCTGGCCACGCCGTTCGGCAACCCGAGCGCGTCGATCACGTAGACCAGCCCGACGGTTGCGAAGGTGAAGGAGAGGGCCAGCCCGGTGACGACGCCAAGCGGCCGGCGCCTGCCGCCGGTCACGCCCGCCGAGAGCACGGCGGGCAGGATCGGCAGCACGCAGGGCGAGAGCGCGGTGCCCGCCCCGGCCACGAGCGCAAACAGCATCAGCAGTGCCATCTCGGTCCAGACTCGGAGATCTATCCAGCGTTACGGTCGGCCCTCAAGAATGGATTAGGCACCTAGTCGCCGTCGGCCCGCCGAACGCGGTGGACCGGCACCTCACCCTCGATCCCCTTGAAGCGCCGCTTGCCGGCGAAAGAGAAGTCGAAGGGCCACCCGTTCGACTGGGCGATCGAGTCCTTGACCGCCTGGTCGGCGACGACGGTGTCCGGCCGGGCGAAGTTGGTGATTCTGGCTGCCAGATTCACCGGCCGCCCGTACCAGTCCCCGGCGCGTCCGAGCGCCTGACCCCGCGCCACTCCCGCCCGCAGCGGCGGGATCTCCGCCTCCCCGGCGGACTCGATCAGTCCAACCACCGCGTCGAGCAGCGGCCCCGACTCCGGTGAAGAGAACATCGCGGCGTCCCCGATCATCTTCACGAGGCGTACCGGGGACCGCGCCGCGTCGGACGCGAGCCTGAAGAGCCTGCCGGTGAGATCGCCAATCTGCTCGACCTCGAGTGACTCACCGAGGCGCGTGAAGCCGACCAGGTCGGCGAACGCAATGGTCACCTCGTCGGAGCCGGACACCCGCCCCTCCGCGAGCTCGGCCTCGGTGATGACGGCCTGGCGGATCCGCTCGCGAAGGTGGATGCGGTAGGCGTGCAGGAGTGTCTCGCCGAGCAGCGGCGCCATCGTCTCGGCCGCCGCCGCGTAGCGGAGTGCCAGCTCGCGCTCGTCGACACCCGGCTCGGTGAACACCTCGCCGACCAGATCGACATTGGCATCGGCGAGGTTCGCCATCGAGATGCCGATCAGGCGCGAGGTGTCCAGCACCCCGTCCTCCGGAAGTCCCGCATCGAGGAACAACTTCGCCCGCTTGGCGGCTTCCACGTCCGCCTCGGCGTAGACCCGCTCGTCTTGCTCGGGGATCGGCGCCCCGAGCGCCTGCAGGAGCCGGGCAAGGAAGCCAGGGTCTAGCCCCGACTTCTCCCCTATCTCAGCCACCGTGTAGCGGTCGGCACCCTCGTCGAAGACCCGCTCCACGGGCAGTAGAACCAACCGGTGCTCCTCGACCGCACGCTTCAGCTCCTCGAGGGAAACGCCCTGGTCGGTGAGCTCTTTCAGCAGGGCAAGTCGCGCCTCTCGCGCCTCCCCCTTGAGGTCACCGAGCAGGCCCTCGGCCTCGAAATCGATGTCATCAGCCACTAAGCGGGTTGCTCCTCTACACAAAACGGGTCGCGCCTAGCGGCGCGCCCTCGCACTAAGTCGCACCCTCCCATATCTAAGATGGACCGGGATGGCGGGTCTCGAGCTTCCGATCTTCGAGCTGCCGCTCGTACTACTTCCGGGTGAGCAGGTGCCGCTCCATATCTTCGAGGAGCGCTACAAGCGGATGGTCGGGGCGTCGCTTGAACAGGGGGAGCCATTCGGGATCGTCCTGCGCGACGATGAGGGGGCGCGCTCGGTCGGGTGCACCGCCCGCGTCGACGACGTACTGGAGCGCTTCGAGGACGGGCGGATGAACATCGTGGTGAGCGGCGAGGCCCCGTTCAGGGTGCTCGACCGGTTCGAGTCGCCGGAGTACCCCGCCGGCGAGGTCGAGCTGATCCCCGAGGAGGACGTGCCGCCGATCGACGAGGAGGCCGCGAGCGCGGCGCGGGAGGCCTTCGCCGAGCTGGCGGAGCGTGCCACCGGCGAGCGGCCGGAGCCCGGGGAGCTAGACGACGCCTCCGCCTACGCGATCGCCGCCCGCATCGAGCTGCCCGCGGATACCAAGCAGCGCCTGCTGGAGCTGCGCGACGAGGACGAGCGGATGACGCTGCTCGCCAACGCGCTCGGAGCCGTGGGCAAGGCGCTCGAGCGCGCCGAGGAGGCGGCCGAGCGCGCCAGCGGCAACGGCAAGGTCCACTTCCCGGGGCTGCCTGAGTAGAGCGCCTACCCGAGCACGACGGCGCCGCCGCGGCGCGGGTCGCCTCCGCCACTGAGCTCGTCGGTCTCGGGATCGCGCGAGACCGCCTGGGCGCCGCCGAAGTAGAGGTTCTGCCGCTTCCAGCGCACCACCGGCACCCCACGCCGCTCGAGATCGGCGAGTCCGGCCTCATCCACGCCCGGCTCGGCCTGCACGGTGCCTGCTTCGAAGTGGAGACGCCCCGCGTGGACCGCATCATCCGCGTCCATCCCGTCCTCCAGCACCTTGACCACGACCTGCAGGATCGCCGAGCGGATCCGGTTCGATCCCGCGCTTCCCAGGCCGAGCATCACCTCCCCGTCGCGCAGGGCGAGGGTCGGCGACATCATCGAGCTCACTCGGCAGCCCGGCGGGATGCGGTGGAATCCCTGCGGGTTGAGGTCCTCCTCGCCGAGCATGTTGTTGAGGTGCTCCCCGGTCCCGGGGACCACGACCCCCGACCCGGTCCCGTTCGAACAGGTGACCGACGCGCAGTTGCCCTCGGCGTCGAGCACGGCGATGTGAGTGGTCGAGCCGAGCCGGTCCGCGGGCCCGCCGGCGCCGCCGTGGCCGCCGACCCACTCGCCGCCGCGGATCCCCTCCGCGACCTCGTCGAGGTCGGTGGCAAGAAAGTGCTCAACGTAGGCCTCGTCGTGCAGGCCCTGGTGGAAGTCGTCCGTGCGCCGTTTGTTGGCGGCCTCGATCGCCGCGACGATTTGCTCGACGCCGCTGTGGTCGCCGAGGCGCTCGAGGACTCCCAGGGAGTACGCGATCAGGATCCCGCCCGAGGACGGGGGCGGGTTGGTGAGCACCTCGTAGCCACGAAACCGGGCTTCCACCGGCCGCCGCTCGATCGGCTCGTACGCGGCCATGTCGTCCATGCCCAGGGTTCCGCCGCGCTCGCGGACCCAGTCGCAGACACGCTGCGCGATATCCCCGCGGTAGAACGGCTCCGCACCCTCGGCGGCAAACCGCTCCAGCGCATCCGACATCTCCGGGTAGCGGAAGGTGTCCCCCTCCACCAATCGCCTGCCCTCGGGCGTGTAGAGCGCAGCGCACTCCGGGGTCGAGATCAGGATCGGATGGAGGATCTCGTGGAAGTACGCCGCCCCCTTGGTGAGCCGCACTCCCTTGCGACCAAGCTCGATGCCCGGCTCCGCGAGCCTCACCAGCGGGACCGAGCCGAAGCGCCGATGGACGTGCTCGAGGCCTGCAGGGTTCCCCGGCACCCCGCAGGAGGCGGCGCCGCAGTTGAAGATCTGCGGCGTCTCGTCGAAGTAGACCGGGATAGGGATCAGCTCGGCCTCGCGCTCGACCCCGTCCGCGCCGCCCGCCGCGACGAAGAAGTCGGTCAGGCTGTCCTCGCCGTCCTCGTGGACCATCATGAAGCCGCCGGCGCCGAACCCCGAAAGCTGGCTCTCGGTGACGAACGAGGTGAGCACAGCGCAGATCGCCGCATCGACGGCGTTGCCGCCTTCCCGCAGCACCTGAGCACCGGCCTCGGCGGTCAGCGAATGGCCCGCGGCGACGACTCCCCTGGCGGCTGGCATGGGCGCAGCGTAAGCGCCCCATCCCCCAGAACGAGACCGGCCGGCTTTCGCCGGCCGGTTCACTCCCCTGCACTCCCTAGGTCCTGCCCAGACGCTTCCTTACGACTACGAAGACTTCCTTGCTCCCAGGAACGCGATCAGTGTGCCGATTCAGGCGCCCCCGAACATCGGCGAGAACCCCTGGTTCGAGATCCGGGATTTTCCGAAAGCTCGGCGTGCTCGCCGGCCTACTCCTCGGGGTCAAACTCGGGCACGTCGAGGACGCGGTTCTCGATCGAGCGCGGCTCTGTGGGCCGGCGGTCCAGTCGGCCGCTGCCGTTGCCGTCGCCGTACAGCTCGTCGGCACTGCCGTGGCGGACATGCGGCATCGCGCGCCAGTCAGCCAACAGGTCTGCGTCGTTGCGCTCCGGCCGCAGCGCCGCGTCCCGGTCGGGGCTTCGGAGCTCGCGTGGCTCGGTGCGCCGGTCGCGTCGGTGACGACCGGCGAAGGCGTTGTCGAAGCGGGTCGCGATCACCGTGATCCAGACCTCCTCGCTCATGTCCTCGTCCACGCTCGCGCCGAAGATGATCTCCGCCTCGGGGTGGGCGGCCTGCCTGACGACCTCGGCGGCCTCGCTCGCCTCGATCAGCGAGAGATCGGGTCCGCCGGTGATCGAGAGGAGCATCGAGCGGGCGCCCTCGACCGAGGTCTCGAGCAGCGGCGAGGCGACGGCCTTCTCGGCGGCCAGCGTCGCCCGGTGTTCGCCAACCCCCATGCCGATGCCGAGGATCGCGTCGCCGGCGTCGAGCATGGTGGTGCGCACGTCCGCGAAGTCGAGGTTGATCAGGCCGGGGAGCATGACCAGGTCGGAGATGCCCTGGACCGCCTGGCGCAGGACGTCGTCGGCCACGCGGAAGGCATCGGTGATCGTGGTGCGTCGCTCGAGGATGGTGAGCAGCCGCTCGTTCGGCACGACGATCATCGTGTCGACCTCCTGGCCGAGCGCGGCAATGCCCTCGTCCGCCTGTGCGGCGCGGCGCGCGCCCTCGAAGGCGAACGGCTTGGTGACCGCCGCGACGGTCAGCGAGCCGATGTCACGCGCAAGCTTGGCGACCACCGGTGCCGCACCGGTGCCGGTCCCGCCGCCCGCGCCTGAAGCCAGGAAGACCATGTCCGATCCCTTGAGGAGCTCCTTGATCTTGTCCTGCTCCTCGAAGGCCGCCTTGTAGCCCACCCGGGGATCGGAGCCGGCACCCAGCCCGCGGGTCATCTCCCCGCCGATGTGCAGGGTCAGGTCGGCGTGCGAGCTCTGCAGGGACTGAAGGTCGGTGTTGATCGCGACGAACTCGACGCCCGGCAGTTCGGCCTCGACCATCCGGTTGACGGCGTTGACGCCCGCGCCTCCGACGCCCACCACCCGCAGAACGGCCTGGTGAGTCCGCGGCACGACCGGCTGGCGGGTCGCCGGCTGGTCCGTCGAAGGCTCGTCGCGGCCGTAGCGGGGCCGCACCTCGAGGCCCGGGCCGCCCATCAGCCGCTCGAGGCCCTCGTGGTGGATCTGAATCTCTGAGTCCGCGACCGGCTCGGGCGGAGTCGGCTCCGGCACCGGCTCCGGGCCGGGGATAGGCTCGGGGACCGGGTCAGGGGTCGGCTCGGGGAGTGGCTCCGGCGTGGGCTCGGGAACCGGCTCGGGCAGGGGCGTCTCCTGGACGGGTTCCTCGACCGCGACGCGGCCTCCGTTGGTCTTTGCGGACACCTTGATCTCCTCTGGCGAGACCGACTCCTCGGTCGAGCGGAAGAGGTCGGCGAGTGGGCCCTCGCGCATGCTGGCGCGCTTCTTACGAGTCATGGGTGAGAACCTCCTTGGCGAGGTCGCGGTAGGCGCCCGCGGCCTTGCCGTTCGGGTCGTACTTGAGGACCGAGCTCCCCCGGACCGGCGCCTCGGCGAACTTGATCGCCTTGCGGATCCGGGACTTGAAGACGAGCTCGCCGAAGTTCTCCTCGAGGATCTCCACCGCCTCCTTGGCGTGGACGGTCCGCGAGTCGAGCATCGTCGGGAGGATTCCCTCGATCTCGACGCCGGGGTTGAGGTTCTCCCGGATCATCTGAAGGGTGTTCTGAAGCTGCACGAGGCCGCGCATCGAGAGGTACTCGCACTGGACCGGGACGATCACCTTGTTCGCGGCGGTGAGCGCGTTCACGGTCAGCAGCCCGAGGCTCGGCGGCGTGTCGATGCAGACGAAGTCGTAGTCCTCCTTGACCGCGTCGAGCGCCTTCTGCAGCGACCGCTCGCGGCCGATCTGCGTGCTCATCGCGATCTCGGCGCCGGCCAGGTCGATCGAGGCGACGGCGACGTCGATCTCACGCTCGACGATCACCTCGCGGATCGGGATCCGGTGGACCAGCACGTCGAACATGCTGCGGTCGACCTTGTCCGGGTCGACGCCCTGGCTCATGGTCAGGTTGCCCTGCGGGTCCATGTCCACTGCGAGGACGCGGTGGCCGGACTCCTTGAACGCGACGGCGAGGTTGAGCGCGGTGGTCGTCTTGGCGACGCCGCCCTTCTGGTTGGCGAAGGCGATCACCTTCGCGGGGCCATCGTTCTTGGGCTTCTCGGGCTGCTTCGCCTTGGAGTCGTCCGGGGCGGAGTCGTCCTTGGGCTCCTGCGACCCGTCCTCGACCTTGACCTCCTCCACGCTGACCTCCTCGTCCGGGCTTGACTTGACCTCGTCCTCGCCGGACGTTGTCTCGTCCTGCCTGTCGGGCCTCGGGCCCACGAGATCCTCGGGCCGCATACGGCCGCTTTCGGCTGCCTCCTCGAAGGCATCGTTCTTCTTGAAAATTCCCATCGCTTGCGGCTATTTCGCACCTGGCGGCGAGTTTCCTTCCCCTGGTTGGAAGAATCCGCCTTCGTGCCTGAGCTACTCGACAAGCGGCTGGTCTTCGTGACCGGCAAGGGAGGCGTCGGCAAGTCGACGATCTCGATCGCCCTCGGGCTCGCCGCGGCCTCCCGGGGGAAGCGCACGATCGTCTGCGAGGTCGGTGGCCAGGAAACGGCGTCTCGCGTCTTCAGGCGCGCCGAGATCGGGTTCCACGAGGTCGAGGTCTCGGAGAACCTCTGGGCGTTCTCGATCGACCCCGACCAGTCCCTGCGCGAATACCTGCTCCTCCAGCTCAAGGTCAGGGCGATGCGCGACCTGCTGGTCCGGTCGCGGGTCTTCAACTACCTGGCCGGGGCCGCCCCCGGCCTCAAGGAGCTGGTCACGATCGGGAAGATCTGGGAGCTCGCGCAGCCCAACCGCAAGGTGAAGAAGGCGCAGGAGTACGACCTGGTGATCGTGGACGCTCCGGCCACCGGCCAGGGGATCGGCTTCCTGCAGACACCGCGAACGTTCGCGGGCATCGCGCGGGTCGGCCCGATCCACGCTCAGGCGCAGGAGCTCGACCGCTTCATCACCGACCACGACGAGACCGGCGTTGCGATCGTCTCCCTGCCCGAGGAGATGCCCGTCAACGAGTCGGCGTTCCTGGAGGAGTCGCTCACCGATGAGATCGGCATGTCGGTCGACCGGGTCTATATGAACGCGCTCTACCCCGAGCGCTTCTCCAGCAGCGATGCAACTGAGCTCGAGGAGGCGCTCGAGCGATCGGACGGAGCCGCCCGGGCCGCCGTTAGAGCGGCGCTGTCCGAGCACCGGCGCTGCCGCTCGCAGCGCGAGCAGCTCCAGCGGCTGAAGCAGGCCGTCGCGTCGCCGGTGAAGACCCTGCCGTTCATCTTCAAGCCGCAGCTGGACGTGCCCTCGCTGGAGCGCCTCGCCGGGGCGCTTGTCTGATGGCCACGATCACCGACATCGTCGACGGCCGCGGGATCTGCATCTGCGCCGGCTCGGGCGGGGTGGGCAAGACCACGACCTCGGCGGCCCTTGCCGCCGGCCTGGCCGCCCGTGGACAGAAGGTCGCGGTGCTCACGATCGACCCTGCCAAGCGGCTGGCGGACTCGTTGGGGCTGGAGGAGCTCGGGAATACCCCCCGGCTGGTGGATCCGGCGCTCTTCGAGCACGCCGGCGTGGAGATGCGAGGCGAGCTCTGGGCGATGATGCTCGACGCCAAGGCCACCTTCGACGAGCTGGTTCGCAAGCACGCGCCGGACGCCGAGACCCGCGACCGCATCCTCGAGAACCGGATCTACCGCCAGCTCTCGAACGCCCTGGCCGGCTCCCAGGAGTACATGGCGATGGAGAAGCTCTTCGAGATCCACCAGGAGGGCCGCTACGACTTCCTCGTCCTCGACACCCCTCCATCACGCAACGCCCTGGACTTCCTCGACGCGCCCAAGCGGCTCACCCAGTTCATCGAGGGGCGAGGGATGCAGATGTTCATGAAGCCGACGGGGGTCGCCGCCAGGGTCGTCGGCCGAGGGAGCTCGATGGCATTCGGCGTGCTGAAGCGGGTCACCGGGCTCGATCTGATCTCTGACCTCAGCGAGTTCTTCCAGGCCTTCAGCGGGATGGTCGACGGCTTTCGCGAGCGAGCCCAGCGCGTCTCGGAGCTACTCGGCGACCCGGCGACCACCTTCGTCGTGGTCTGCGGCCCGCAGGGTGAGCCGATCACCGAGGCCGTCTACTTCCACCGCAAGCTGGTCGAGGCCCAGCTGCCCGTCGGCGGGGTGATCGTGAACAAGGTCCACTACGAGACCGAGGCCAACCTGACGAGCGGCGAGGTCCAGGCTGACCTCAGCGAGCTGCTCGACGAGGACCTGGCCGAGCGGGTCGCCCGCAACTTCGCCGACTACCAGGCCCTCGCCGAGCGCGACGCCCGCAACGTCGAGCACCTCCGGCGGGAACTCCAGCCGAAGGCTGTAATCCGGATCCCATACCTCGACGAGGATGTGCACGATCTCGAGGCCCTGCTCAAGATCGACCGCTACCTGTTCGCGTCAGAGGAGCAGCGCGAGGCCCTGGCGGCCTCAGGCACGGCCTAGGTCGACCGGTTGCGCTCGTATCTGAGCTCGCCGATTTCCCAGTCGGTCGCGTCGGGGACCGGGAAGAGGTAACGGACGCGATCGGTGGACGGCTCGCGTTCGGCATCATGCTTCTGCTTGCGCCTGGGGCTCGCGAACGCCGGCCATTCCGGCTCGCCGTCTCCGGCCGCGAACCAATCCGCGCGACCCCCGAAATCGGGTGGCGGGGTCGAAGCGCGATGGTCGCTCTCAGGGCCCATTAGGTCGGGTAGTTCGACCTCATCGACGGTGATCCTGGTCGTCGGCTGCCGATCCTCCCCGCCCCTGCGGACGGACAAATCGGTTATTTCGTTCGTCTCCGACGTAGTTTGGGTTTCGGTGTGCTCCTCGACCTCGGGCCGGTGTACCTCGATCTCGGCGGTCCCCAGATGCGCGTCGGAGATCGCGGAGAGGTCGAGCGCGTCACCGGGAGTCGGGTCCGGGAGCCGCCATTCGGCCGTCTCCTGGATGCCGGGGGTGTCGACGTGCATGGCCGAGAGGCCCTCGGAGAGCAGAATCTCGTCCGCCGCAACCCGCAGATCGCCACCCAGCTGGGCGGTCGCCATGCTCTTCAGCAGGCGGCGCAGGAGCTCCTCGACCTCGGCGATCACGTCCAGAGGTGAGGCCCCGGCGACCGGCTTGTAGCGGCCGCCGCTCATCAGCTTGCGCTCGATCGCCAGCGCGCGCTCCACGGTGACGCGGCCCTGTTCGCGCTCGAACGGCTCGCAGGCGAGCGCCGCGACCCGTGCCGAGAGCGAGGTGCTGGCGGGTCCGCCGCCCTCGAGCAGTCCACGGAGGGCCAGCAGGTAGTCGCTGAGCGCCTCGATCAGCGAGGAGCGCTCGGCGCCGAGCTCGAACCGGGATGCGGCCCAGTCGAGCGAGGGGATGCGCGTCTCCCGCTCGGTCAGCATGCGGGAGAAGCTCTCCAGCTCCCCCGCCTCGTTGCCGGTCAGCCGGTAGCCGCCCTGGCGCGGGCGGCTGACACCAGTGCCGAACCGTTCCCAGCCGCCTGAGCGCTTGGCCCAGCCGTGGGCGTGCAGTCCGACGGCGCCGGGCCGGAAAAGGCGCATGGTGCGCAGGGCGCGGCGCAGGTCGTCCGCGACGGCGGCGGCGGGGGCCACCGTCGCCAGCCCGCAGCTGAGGCAGGCCAGAAAGCCGGTCTTCCCGCGCCCGCCGGAGCGCGTGGCGTCGATCGCATCGACCGGCGCGTCCTCGACCTGGTCGGCGCGCACGATCCGTACCCCATCAAGCTCGATTTCGTCGACCGGCATGTGGAAGCCGATCAGCGGGACGATCACCTCGCCCGCCGGGGTCGCCTCATCGGAGTCGGAGGAGATCATCGAGACGACCGCGTCGATCGCCCCCCGCAGGCGGTCGCCCGCCAACTCGAATTCGGTCTTCCCCTCCCAGAGGCCGATCAGGAAGCCGATCGCGGCCTCCTCGCCTGCGATCTCGCGCACCTCGACGAAGGCCTCCAGGCGCCGCAGCTCCGCGAGGTGCCGCTCGATGAACTGCCCCGTCAGGGGGGCGTAGGAGTACATCGGCAGCGGCCCGTCGTCGGTCGGCTCCAGGTCGAAGGGCATCTCCGCCCCACCCGCCAGGAGTTCCTCGAGGACATCGGCCGCCTCGACGGCGAGGCGCCGCAGTGCCTCCTCGAGGCGCTCGGTGGTGCTCTCAAGCGTGGTCACGCAGATCGGATTGCCCGCGGACGCCTGCGTTCCTGCCGATGACAGTGGACTTGCAGCAAAACCCAAAATCGGGCAATCAAAATCGGGCAATGAAGGAGGGCGGGCCGAGCGCTGGCCGGCTCGACGACGGTTTCGTGCAGTTCACCCCCGTATATGGGGGTCAATCGCTCGAAATCGCCCGAAAGGCCGATCGTGAGCGTTTTCCTGGCTGCGAGCCAGCAAAGTGCTCACAACTCGCTCTGGGCGCTGGGGCCTCTCCCCTTCATTGCCGGTTTTCCGGCCTAGCGCCAACTGGGCGAGCTAAACAGCCGCGGCGGCCGGCTCGCGCTCCGGCACTGGGAGCCAGCGGCGGCCGTAGGAGCGCATGTCCTCGATCAGCGGGACGAGGGCGCGGCCCTTGTCGGTGAGCTGATAGGTGACGCGTGGCGGCACCTCGGGGAAGGTGCGACGCTCGACGATGCCCTCCTCCTCGAGCGCCCTCAGGCGCAGCGAGAGGGTGCGTGGGCTGATGCCCTCCAGGGAGCGCTCCAGCTCACAGAACCGGAGCGAGTCATCCGCGAGGTCGCGGATGATGAGGAGAGTCCACTTGCCGGAGATAACGTCCGCCGTCCGGCAGACGGGGCATTCGCGGTCCATCACCAGCCCAGGATAGCGGCAAAGCTTTACTTTGTGAAGTGCTGGCCAGGCTCAGAAGCTGGGCGGCTTGGCGCTCGTCACGCGCCGCACCTGCAGCACCTGAACGTGGTAGGTCTTGCCGTCCGGCCCGTAGATCAGGTCGGCGCCCTTGCCGGCGTTCAGGCCGAGCAGCTGGCAGGCGTCGACGCTCGGGAAGCAGGTGCCCTCGCCGCCGATGCTCGACACGTCGTTCGAGACCAGGAACACGGCCTGGCTGCCGCTGACCGTGCCGATGTAGGTGAGCACGGGCTTGTCCGGGCTGGGCAGGAACTGGAAGGGCTTGACGCTGTTCATCGTCGTCAGCGGTGTTCCCGCCTCGCCGACCTGCACGTCCGACTCCCACCAGAAGTAGGTCGTCTTCTGTTGGGTGACCTTTCCGGGGGACTTGCCGCCGCCGCCCGAGTTTCCGCCACCCGTGCTTCCCCCGCCGATACCCGAGCTGCCGCTCGTCGAAGAGTCGCTGAGGGCCTGCCCCAGCGAATCGGCGCCGGGCGTGGGCGCCGGAGAGCTCGAGTACTGCTGCGTGAACGGATTCTTCGCGCCGAGATGGCTGAGGCGCTTCTTGAAGTTGCGCACGCCGGGGTTGTAGGCGACGACGGCGTTCTCGCTCTCGGGCGGAGTCGTGGCCGAGGCCGATCCGCCGAGCCCGTACGCGCCCGCCGATCCATCCGAACCCGATCGGGTGATGAGCACCGGGACCGCGACGAGCGCCACAAGAAGCGCCACGGCCGGCAGGAGCAGGTTCTTGCTCCGCAGGTCGTAGACCACGTCCCCGGCGAACTTCTGCAGCTTCCAGAGCTTCATTTGGCCACCACCGCGCTCGCGGGTTGCACCTGGGTCTCACCGGGGCTCACAGGGGCCGGCCCCGACGAGGACGCCCCGGCGGTGAGCCCCAGGTCTCCGCTGGAGTAGGCGGTGACCACGAAGCTCGCCTTCAGCTTCGGCGACGAGCCCGTGCCGCTGAGCTGCAAGCTGAATCCGTTGACCGTGAGGAGCCGTCCGTCGGGTGACAGCTGGGTACCGTCGGCAACCGGCTTCACCAGTCCGTCGACTCCCCCGATGAAGTTCGCGACGTCGAAGTAGGTTCCCCGCAGGGTGACGGTGTACGGCAGGGTGGGAAGTCCCGCTGGGCCGACCACCGAGCCAACGGGCAGCGCGGCGGCGGTGGCCTCCGTCGCGGGGGCAGGGCTGGCAGTGGCAGTGGGCGAAGGAGCGGGCGGCGAGGACCCGGTTGTGGGCGTGGTCGAACCTGCCGTGTTCGCGGTGCTCGCGGTCGATGCCGCCGTGGAAGCCGCCGCGGTCGGCGCCGATCCAGTGCTCGGTGCGGCGGGCGCGGGTGTGGGCGCAGGCGCAGTGGTCGCCGCGGTGGCGCCGCCCTGGTTCAGGGCGATCGCCCGGAGCTCCATCTTCGACTGGTCGGCGATCCCATTGAGCTGCACCAGGAGCGAGGCCGTATCGGCGTCGCCGGGGACGGCCTTGCCCAGGACGACCATGCGGCCGTAGTACTTGGGGAACTCCTGGCGCGCCTGCTCGCCGTAGCTCGCCTGCTGCTCGGCGGCCGAGATTGAGCCATTCAGCTGGTCGATCTGGCTCGTCAGTTCGCTGGCCTTGTCGCGCTTCGGTCCCAGAACCAGCAGGTAGAAGGCGGCCGCCAGGGCGACGATGGCCACTGCGACGATGATCGTTCGCTCGTTCGACCTCATGTCAGCCTCCCGAGCTCGAACTCGAGGTGAGCTGGGAGCCCCCGGACGTCGGGACGCCCGGTGGGACGGAGGGCGTGGACGAGGCGGTGGCCGGCGTCGGCACCTCGTCAAAGGCGACCAGGATCTTGAACTGGGTGATGAAGTCGCGCGTGCGACAGTCCGTGGTCGTGGCATTCGAGTCCGAGGTCGTAGGAGCGGCGGTCGCGGTGCCCTGGGTCTGATCCGGCCGCTCCGATGACTCCAGTCCGACGCGGGTGACGCCGTCGATCTCCTGGAGATTCGCGATCAGGCCGGCGACGGCGTCCTGGCCGGACGCGCAGCCCACCATCTCGAGGGCGGGGCCAGTCGCCGCGTCCCGCGTCTGGAGGTCCGGCCCATCCGTCACCGTGACGGTGGGGTCCACCGTCCCGGCAAGCTTGATGAGCCAGACGTTGGACGGGATCACTCGCGCGAACTCGTTGAGCACCCGCTGCCAGTCGAAGCGGCTCTGGGCAAGGCTCGTGATCGTGCCCGAGCGAGCCTCCTGAGCCGCCCTGAAAGTCGTGAACGACTGCAGGCTCTGAGCCTTGGCCACGGCCGCCTGCTCCTGCAGCTGCAGCTGCGCGATCTCCGACTTGTGGTCGGAGATCTGCTTGCTCGTCAGCGCGAGGACGGCGACCGCCAGAACGGCCATGGCAAGCGCACCGAGGAGGACATACGAGGCGACGCCAGTCCGCATCGCGGCGCGGTCACCGCGGCGTTGATCCTTGGGAATGAGGTTGACAGGACGCATCTCAGGTCACTCCTCCAACGCCAGTCCGTAGGACACGGTCAGTCGCGCGGCGTCCTCCTGATCGAGGTGCGCGAGCGCCGCGGGAAGATCGACGGAGACGTCGAGGGTCAGGCCGGCCTGGATCCGTTCGGGCAGTCCGGGAATGGTGCTGCCGGGGCCGCAGAGGACAACGCGATCGACCGGCGTCACACCGTCCTGGGCGCCGTAGAAGTCCATTGACATCCGGAGCTCCTCGGCGAGCTTGGTGGCGCCCTCCTCGAGTCCCTCGCGGACCACCTGCGCGTCCTCCTGGCGGAAGGCCTCGACATCCTCCTCGAGCCCCACCTCCATGATCACCTCGCGTGCCTCATCGATCGAGAGTCCCTGCCGGCTCGCGAGACGATCGGCGATCGTCTCGATGCCGAAGGGGCTGACTCGCGCGAACACGCACTCGTTCCCGCGAGCGACGGCCAGGTTGGTGACGTCGCCGAGGTGGCAGTAGAGGCTGGTCGGGAGGGGCATCTCCCCCAGTTCCTCCGGCCTGGCCACCGAACGATCTCTGAGGGCCCGGAGCATGCCGAAGGCGGACAGGTCGATGCCGACGGGCTGCAGGCCGGCGGACCGGACGGCCTCGAGCAGCGCCACGACCATGTCCCGTCGGGCTGCCACCGCGAGCACGTCCATCACTCGGTTGCCATCCGGACCGTCCCGCTTTGCGACGATCTGATGGTCGAGAACCGCCTGGTCGAGGGGCATCGGGATCGCCTCCTGGGCCCGGAAGCGGATCGCGGTTTCCAACTCCGCCTCGTCCTCAATCAGCGGCAGCTGCAGGCTGCGGACGACGACGCGCTGGTTGGCGACGCCGACGCGGACGGTCTTGCTCAGCTTGTGCCGGGCGAACAGGTCCTTGAGCGCGTCGGAGAGCACTTCACGGTTGACGAGATCGCCCTCCTTCACGACGCCCGGCTGGAGCGGGACGATCGCCGTCCGGCCAACCGCGCCGTTCTGAACCTCGGTGGCGGCAATGCTGTCGCAGGTGATGTCGAGGCCGACGGAGCCTGTCTTCTTGCGTGTTGAGAGTCCAGAGATCATTTGCAGGGCGCTCCTTGCGCCTCCTCTCCCATCGGCGAGACTGCCGCCGAGCCGCATACCAAAGACTGATGAAACGCTCGCCTAGCGAACGAAGGCGTTTAGGTACCAGTCGATGAGCTCTGGGCCCACGAGCAGCGCGATCACACCGCCGAGCGCCAGGAACGGGCCAAACGGGACCGCGACCTTCCGGGAACCGGTGCCGTGGCTCACCATCACGCCCGCCCCCACCAGGGTCCCGGCCAGCACCGCGATCAGCAGGGCCGGGGCCACGGCACTCCCGAGATAGAGCCCCATTACCGCGGCGAGCTTCACGTCGCCCATCCCCATGCCGCGTGGGTAGGCCAGGGCGAACAGGAGCAGCAATCCGCCGGCCGCGGCGGCCGCGATAGCGCGGTCCGGGAGGCTCGCGGGATCGGTGGCCACCACCACCGCGAGTCC
>DATDKQ010000089.1:0-7642 GCA_036519915.1 Solirubrobacterales bacterium
AGGTGGTCGCCAAGGAGGGCCCGATGGTGAGCCTGCGGCTGCCGTCCTCCGAGGTGCGAATGGTCCGCGGGGAGTGCCGCGCGACCGTCGGCACGCTCTCGAACGCCGAGCACCAGAATGTGAAGATCGGCAAGGCCGGTCGCAACCGGCATCGGGGCAAGCGCCCGCAGACCCGCGGTGTCGCGATGAACCCGGTCGACCACCCGCACGGCGGCGGCGAGGCCCACCACACGCCCGGCGGCCATCCGGTTACCCCCTGGGGCAAGCCGACGCTGGGCTATAGGACACGTAAGAAGGGCAAGCGCTCGGACGCGTTGATTGTGCGCGGCCGGCGCCGAGGAAAGAGGAAGTAGGAGATGGGACGTTCGACGAAGAAGGGCCCGTGGGCCGAGGAGCGGCTGATGAAGCGGGTGAACGCCATGAACGAGTCAGGTCAGAAGCAGATGCTGAAGACCTGGTCACGCAAGTCGACGATCTTCCCCGAGATGGTCGGGCACACGATCGCCGTCCACGACGGCCGGAAGCACGTGCCGGTTTACGTCTCGGAGTCCATGGTCGGCCACAAGCTGGGCGAATTTGCGCCGACCCGGACCTTCCGAGCGCACTCGGGCGCGGGCAGCGCCTCGGAGAGGGACTAGTCGATGGCTGACGAGAAGCAGAACGACAAGGACCAGGCGAAGAAGCCGGCTGCCAAGAAGCCGGCGACGAAGCGGGCTGCGAAGAAGCCCTCAGCGAAGCCGAAGGCCGCCGCGAAGCCGAAGAAGGAGACTGCGACGCGCGGCAAGGGCGCTAAGGAGGCGACCTCCAAGACCACCGACAGCAAGGCGTCCGAGTCAGCCACCTCGAAGGCACCAGCGAAGAAGCCGGCCGCAAAGAAGCCGGCTGAGAAGAAGGCCGCGACCAAGCCCAAGGCCGAGGCGAAGCCGCGGGCCAGGGCGAAGAAGGAGGCACCGGACCGCCCGGTGGTCAACGCGCGCGCCCGATTCGTGCGGGTCGCGCCCCGCAAGGCGCGCATGGTCGCCGACCAGATCCGCGGCCTGCCGCTCGAGGACGCGCTGCCGCTGCTCCGCTTCTCCACCCGCAGCGCTGCTCAGGACATCCGCAAGCTGATCGAGTCGGCCGCGGCCAACGCGGAGAACAATCACGACCTGGTCGCCGACGACCTCCTGATCAAGGACATCCACGTCGACGAGGGTCCGACGCTGCGCCGCTACCGGCCCCGCGCCCTCGGCCGCGCGACACGGATCAACAAGCGAACCAGCCACATCGCCGTGGCGCTGACACCGGAGGACTGACGATGGGACACAAGATCCACCCAGAGGGCTTCCGGGTCGGCTACATCCACGACTGGAAGTCGAATTGGTACAACGAGCGCGACTTCGCCGATTACCTCAATGAGGATTTGGCGATCCGCTCGCACATCGAGAACAAGCTCTCGCACGCCGGTCTCTCCGAGATCAAGATCAAGAAGGGCTCCGGCGAGGTCGAGGTGGACATCTCCACCGCGCGTCCCGGGATCGTGATCGGCAAGTCGGGGACCGAGGTCGACGCGCTGCGCCGCGAGCTCCACAAGCTGACCGGCAAGCCGGTCAGGGTCAACATCAAGGAGATCAAGCGCCCGGAGCTGGACGCCAAGCTCGTCGCCCAGTCGATCGCCGAGCAGCTCCAGAACAGGGTCGCCTTCCGTCGCGCGATGAAGCGCGCTCTCACCTCCGCGATGCGTTCCGGCGCCAAGGGCGTGAAGGTCCAGGTCTCCGGCCGGCTGGGCGGGGCCGAGATGGCCCGCACGGAGGGCTACTCGGACGGCCGCGTCCCGCTCCACACGCTGCGCGCCGACATCGACTACGGCTTCATCGAGGCCAAGACCACGACCGGCAGGATCGGCGTCAAGTGCTGGATCAACAAGGGCGAGGTCATGCCCGAGGGCTACCGCTCTGAGCTCACGGATGAGGACGGCGGCCCTCCGTCGGGCGGCTCGCGGGGAGGTCGCTCCTAGATGCTGATGCCGAAGCGGGTTCGCTACCGCAAGCAGATGCGCGGCCGTCGCCGCGGCTATTCCAAGGGAGGGACCACGGTCGCCTTCGGCGAGTACGGGCTGAAGGCGCTGGACCGCGGCTGGATCACGAACCGCCAGATCGAGGCCGCCAGAGTCGCGATGACGCGCAAGATCAAGCGCGGCGGCAAGGTCTGGATCAACGTCTTTCCGGACAAGCCGATCACCAAGAAGCCGGCCGAGACCCGCATGGGCTCGGGCAAGGGCAACCCCGAGGGCTGGGTCGCCGTCGTCAAGCCGGGCAAGGTGATGTTCGAGCTCGCCGGTGTCCCCGAGGACCTGGCGAAGGACGCGATGCGCCTCGCCGGCAACAAGCTTCCGATCAAGACAAAGTTCGTCGTACGCGAGGGAGCGGAGCAGTCGTCATGAAGGCTTCCGAGGCCCACAACCTCAAGGACGACGAGCTGCTCGAGCGGATCAACCAGACCCGTGAGGAGCAGTTCGCGCTGCGCCTCCAGCATGCCACCGGCGAGCTGGAGAACACGGCGCGGATCAACGCGGTGCGCCGCGACGTGGCTCGCCTGCTCACCGTCGCCAAGGAGCGCGGCATCGATCTCGAACACGAGCTGAGGACCTGATGGCCGAAGACGAAAAGAACGAGCAGCAGAACGAAGAGCAGGCCCCGGAAGAGACGCCTGAGACTCCGGAGGAAACCCCGGAGGAGACCCCCGCGGCTCAGTCGCAGGCCGAGGAGACTCAGGCCGAGGAGGCCTCTGCCGAAGAGGCCCCGGCTGAAGAGGATGCTCCTGCCGAGGATGCTCCTGCCGAAGATGCTCCTGCTGAGGAGGCTCCGGCAGACGAGCCGGATGCCGAGGGCGATGAGGCTCCCCGGGCCGAGGCGGACGACATGGAAGGCCTCGACTGGAAGACCCGCCGCCGGCTGGAGCGCTCCCGCCGCCCCTCCGAGGCTCGCCCGCAGCAGAGCCCCGAGGAGCGCGCCGGCGCTCGCGGCGAGGCGCGCAAGCAGGCGGCCCGCCGGCGCTCGGGCTACCGGACGAAGCGGCGCACCAAAGGCGAGGCCGGCACCGGCACCACCCCGGCCGAGCGTCGCTCCGCCGGCCGCAAGACGAGGCAGGGCCGCGTCGTCTCCAGCAAGCCGGACAAGACGATCACGGTGCAGATCGAGGTCGCCCGGCGCCATCCCCAGTACGAAAAGATCGTGCGCCGCTCCCGGACGCTGCATGCCCATGACGCCCGCAACGAGGCGGGGGAGGGCGACCTGGTGCGCATCATCGAGACGCGCCCCCTGTCACGGACCAAGCGCTGGCGCCTGGTCGAGATCCTCGAGAAGGCGAAGTAGGGCGTTCGGGATGATCCAGCAGGAGTCCAAGCTCAGGGTGGCCGACAACTCCGGCGCGCGCGAGATCCTGTGTATCCGCGTCAAGGGCGGATCCGACCGCCGCTACGCGCGGGTCGGCGACGTGATCACCGCGACGGTCAAGCAGGCCACTCCGCACGGCGGGGTTCGCAAGGGCGAGGTGGTCGAGGCGGTCGTCGTCCGCACCCGCAAGCAGCTCGGCCGCGGCGATGGCACCTACATCGCCTTCGATGAGAACGCAGCAGTCCTGATCGACACCACCGGTGCTCCGCGGGGCACCCGCATCTTCGGCCCGGTGGCCCGCGAGCTGCGCGAAAAGAACTTCATGCGAATCGTCTCCCTCGCCCCGGAGGTCTTGTAGCGATGGGCAAGACGATGCGAGTCCGCAAGGACGACGACGTGATCGTGATCGGCGGCAAGGAACGCGGCAAGCGAGGCCGCGTCATCCGCACCGACCCCAAGAAGAGCTACGTCTTCATCGAGGGCCTCAACATGGTCAAGCGCCACCAGCGCCCGCGTTCGGTCAAGGACGCGTCGAAGGGCGGTGAGGTCGGCGGCATCATCGAGAGGGAGGGGCCTATTCATGTCTCTAACGTGATGTTGCTCGATCCCGAGGACAACAAGCCCACTCGGGTGAAGGTCGAGCGTGCTGATGGAAAGCGCAAGCGCATCGCCGCCCGCACCGGAAGGGATTTGGACTAGTGGAAGCCGCAACCGAACAGCAGACGCAGGCCGCCCCGCCGCCGCGGCTGCGTGAGCTCTACGAGAGCGAGGTCAAGCCTGCGCTGATCGAGCGGTTCGGCTACTCGACGCCGATGGCCGTGCCGACCCTTGAGAAGATCACTCTGAACATGGGCATCGGGGAGGCGAAGCAGAACACCCAGATGCTCGAGGCCGCGCAGGAGCAACTCGCGACCATCGCCGGCCAGCGTCCGAGCGTCCGCCGGGCGAAGAAGTCGGTTGCCAACTTCAAGTTGCGCGAGGGCATGCCCGTCGGTGTCGCCGTGACCCTGCGGCGCGCCCGCATGTGGGAGTTCCTCGACCGTCTCACCTCGATCGCAGTGCCCCGGATCCGAGACTTCCGCGGCCTCAGTGCCCGCTCCTTCGACGGCCGCGGCAACTACTCCATGGGCGTTCGCGAGCAGATCATCTTTCCCGAGATCGACTACGACTCGATCGATGAGGTCCGGGGCCTCGACGTGACGATCACCACTACGGCCGCCACCGACGAGGAGGCCTTCGCCCTGCTCGACAGGCTCGGAATGCCGTTCTCGCCGGAGGGACGCCCAGGCCAGGAGGACGCCGAGGAAGAGGCCGAGGAGGAGCGCCGCAAGGAGGAGGCCCGCCAGCGGGCCGAGGCCGAGGCGGCCGCGCTCGAGCAGCTCAAGGAGGAGAACCCGGAGGCCTACGAGAAGCCCGTCAGGCCCGAGGAGGGCGAGGAGGGCGAAGAGGGCGGGGAAGGAGCCCCGGCCGCCGAGAGCGAGGCCGGGAGCGGAGAAGAGACTTCGAACAACAAGGAAGAGGGCTGATGGCCAAGACATCGCAGAGGGTGCGGCAGCGCCGCACCCCGAAGTTCAAGACCCGGGGGTACAACCGCTGCCGCCGCTGCGGCCGGCCGCGCGCGTACTTCCGCAAGTTCGGCCTCTGCCGGATCTGTCTGCGGGAGGCCGCGCACAACGGTTATGTGCCCGGAATGACCAAGTCCAGCTGGTAACGAGATGCTCACCGATCCAATCACCGACTACCTGAACCGGATCCGCAATGCGCTTCTGGCCGAGCACGAGGACGTGGAGATTCCCGCCTCCCGGCTGAAGCGAGAGATGAGCCGCATCCTCAAGGAGCAGGGCTACATCACGGACTTCAACGTCGAGCCCGGGCGGGTCGGCGACGTGATCAAGGTCAAGCTGCGCTACACCGAGAAGCGTGACCCGGTGATCACCGGGATGGAGCGGGTGTCGCGGCCCGGCCGCCGCCGCTACGTTGCCAAGGAGGACGTCCCCCGCGTCTTCGGCGGGATGGGCACCACCATCATGTCCACCTCGCGCGGCGTGATGACCGGCCACGAGGCGCGCCAGCGCGGAGTGGGCGGAGAGGTCGTCGCGCACGTCTGGTGAGCAAGCATCCATGAGTCGAATCGGAAGAAAGCCAATTCAGATCCCCGACGGCGTCGAGATCGACGTCAGGCCCGGCGCTGTCACCGTCAAGGGCCCGAAGGGCGAGCTCAACCAGAGCGTCGACCGCGACATGAAGGTCGGGATCGACGACGGCACCCTGACCGTCGAGCGCCCCACCGATCGCGGCGAACACCGCGCCCTGCACGGCCTGACCCGGAGCCTGATCGCCAATATGGTCGAGGGTGTCACCGACGGCTTCGAGCGGCGTCTCGAGATCCAGGGCGTCGGCTATCGCGCCAACCTGCGGGGCAAGAACCTGGAGATGTCGCTGGGCTACTCGCACCCGGTCGCGATCGAGGCGCCGAATGGCATTGAGTTCGAGGTCCCGCAGCCGACCGAGGTCGTGGTCCGCGGTATCGACAAGCAACTGGTCGGCGAGACCGCCGCCCGGATTCGCAAGTCCCGTCCGCCGGAGCCCTACAAGGGCAAGGGCGTTCGCTACCAGGGCGAGCACGTCGCACGGAAGGTCGGGAAGAGGGCCTGATGGCCGTTCTCACGAAGCCCCAGAAGAGACTTCGCCGGCGTCGGCGCGTCCGCGCCCGGATCCGCGGCAACGCGGAACGCCCGCGCCTGTCCGTCTATCGCTCCAACCGCGGCGTCTTCGCCCAGCTGATCGACGACGACTCGGGACGCACCCTGGCCGCCGCCTCCTGGACCGAAGACGAGCTGCGCAAGCTCGACTCGATGGAGCAGGCGAAGCGCGCCGGGCAGCTGCTCGCCGAGCGCGCCAAGGCCGCGGGCGTCGAGTCCTGCGTCTTCGACCGTGGCGGGTACCGGTTCCACGGCCGCGTCGCCGCGATCGCCGAGGGCGCCCGCGAGGGGGGCCTCAAGTTCTGATGACCGAGCCCGTACGTCCTCTACCCTCACCCGTTCCATGGCTGTAGAAACCGTAAGTCCCAAGGGCCTCGATCTGCAGGAGCGCGTGATCGAGATCAACCGCGTCGCCAAGGTGGTCAAGGGCGGCCGCCGCTTCTCGTTCACCGCACTGGTTGCGGTCGGCGACGAGGATTCCGTGGTCGGGATCGGCTACGGCAAGGCCCGCGAGGTCCCGCTCGCCATCCAGAAGGCGGTCGAGAACGCCCGCAAGAACCTGATCCGGGTGCCCAAGTACGGGCAGACGATCACGCACCGGGTGATCGGCCGTTTCGGCGCGGGCCACGTCGTGCTGCGCCCTGCGAGCCCCGGTACCGGCGTGATCGCCGGTGGTGGGGTGCGGGCGGTGCTCGAGCTGGGCGGCGTCCGCGACGTGCTCACCAAGAGCATCGGCACCCAGAACCCGATCAACCTGGTCAAGGCGACCATGTCGGGCCTCGAGAGCCTGCGCAGGCCGGAGGACGTCGCGAAGCTCCGTGGCATCTCCATCCGCGAGGTGCTCGGCATTGGCAACGGCGCCGCGACGGAGGCTGAGGCCACCAGCGGCAGCGACGAGGCTCATCCTGCCGCCGCCGAGACTCCTGCCGCCGCCGAGACTCCTGCTGCCGCCGAGACTCCTGCTGCGGCCGAGACTCCGCCCGCCGAACCGGCAGGGGAGGGCTCCTGATGGCCGACGTCGAGCTCAAGCAGGTCCGATCCGCGAACGGCGCCTCGGAGGTGCAGCGCGCCACCCTTCGCTCCCTGAAGCTCGGCCGCATCGGCCGCCAGGCGAAGCATCCCGACTCCCCTCAGCTGCAGGGCATGATCCGCACGGTCAGCCACCTGGTCGAGGTCGAAGATGGCTGAGCAGTCCGAGAAGGTCGGTCTCCACACGCTGAAGCCGCCCCCGGGCTCCCGCCGGCCGCGCAAGCGGCTCGGTCGAGGCGTCGGCACGGGCCACGGCAAGACCTCCGGCCGCGGCCACAAGGGCGCCGGCGCCCGCTCGGGCAACAAGCGCAAACCGGGCTACGAGGGCGGTCAGAACCCGGTTCACATGCGGATGCGCAAGCTGCGCGGGCCGAACAAGAAGATGTCGATGCCCTTCGAGAAGTTCCGGACCCGGACGCAGCCGGTCAACCTCTCCGACCTCGACGCCCGCTTCAAGGCGAACGACGAGGTGACCCCTGAGTCGCTCCGAGAGGCGGGCCTCGCCAAGCGGCGCGACCCGGTGAAGATCCTCGCCCG
>DATDKQ010000090.1:0-3864 GCA_036519915.1 Solirubrobacterales bacterium
AGAGCGCGCCAGCCGAACTCGTCGAACGTGATCTTGATTTCTTCCTTCACGCCTTTGGAGGGTTGCGATTCTACGGATCCCGCCGACGGAAAATCCGCGGCGGCACCCCACTACTGGACCAACGTTTTGGTGGGGGCCGGCGCACGGCTCGCAGCAGCGACCCATACGAAACCGGGACTGGTCCGAACGTCATCCGATCGAAACTCCCACCGGGCGGAAGCGGCCCGGCGGTCCGATCGAGGCCTTCAGTCCCTCGCGACCAGCTCGGGCTGGACCCGGCCGATTCCGAGGCCTCGCCCGCGTTCGGGGTCGAGAATCACAGCGACCGCTTCGCTGCGAGACGAGACGCCGAGCTTGCCGAACGCCGAGGAGAGATGGCTCTTGACGGTGCTCTCGGCGAGGAACAGCTCGGCGGCAATCTGGGAGTTGGTCATGCCCGCGACGACCAGCATCAGGATCTGCTTCTCCCGGCTCGTCAGCGCCCGCGGCCGAACCGCCCTGCGTCGTCCCTCGGGAGCCGACACCTGGCCGGCGCAGACGGCAACGACCACGGCGGCAAGCGCCTGGTCGGCATCGTCCGCAAGCACGATCCCATCGACCCCGAGCTCGAGTGCGCGCCGCACGTCGGCGACAGCGGCATTCCGGCAGACCAACACCGCCGAGACCTGCCCGAGCCGGGAGCGAACCAGGGTCATCGTGTCCAGTGTCGATCGATCGGGCCGGTCAACCGCAAGCACGACGCAGTCGGGACCGATGCCGTTGCACGACGCGAGCAGGTGCTCGCCACTCCCGGATCGCGACAGGACCGCATGGCCGCCGCTCGCCAACGCCGTGCAGACGAGGTCACGCAACGCGGCCTGCTCCGCGCAGACAGCGACCCTGAGCACATCGCTTGTCGCCTCGCGCGAGGCCATCCCATTCACGAACGCGCCGGCGTTGCCGGGACTTCCGGTCCCCTTCGTGGCGCGCAGATCCCAGACGGAGCGACTCACAGGCCGCGACGCCCCAACACGAATGCCACCGTGCGCAACAGGGTCTTCACGTCGAGCCAGAGCGACCACTTGGCGCCATAGAGGTAGTCGATCTTCACCATCTCGTTCAGCGGGATCCGGGCCGAGCCGAACACCTGCCACGGACCGGTCATCCCTGGCGGGAGCTCGAGCCGCGATCGCCGCCAGCCCTCGATCTGGCTGTCCTCGTCGAGCACGAGCGGCCGGGGGCCGACCAGGGACATCTCGCCGCGAAGCACATTGATCAGCTGGGGCAGCTCATCGAGCGAGATCTGGCGGAGGCGATGGCCCACCCGCGTGATTCGCGGATCGTCCTTGATCTTGAACAGGCCGCCGTCCGACTCATTGCGTGCGCTGAGCGCGGACTTCTGGGCATCGGCGCCGTCGACCATGGTGCGGAACTTGAGCATCTCGAAGGGCACGCCGTTCCGGCCCATTCGCCGCTGCCGGAAGAGGACCGGGCCCCGGGAATCGAGCTTGATGGCGATCGCGATCCCGGCCAGGAAGGGCGAGAGCAGAATCAGGCCCAGGCCTGAGCCGACGAAGTCGAATGCCCGCTTGACCGACTCCGAAGAGCGGGTGAGGCCGAATCGGCGCATGCCGAGCAGCGTGATTCCGTCCACGTCGTCGAGCTCCACCGAGGATCCGACGATCTCCGGGAGCCGGGGCAGGACGCTCACTCTCACCCCCATCGACTTGAGCGTACGGGTGGTGTTCAGCACGTCGTCGGAGCTCGCGCCGCCCGGCGCGATGATCGCTCGCTCGATCTGCTCGTCCGTCACCAGGTGTTCCAGGCCGGCACCGTTGAGCTCGGAGTGGCCGTTGACATCGGAGTGGCCGTTGAGCTCGGAATGGCCGTTCAGCTCGGAGTGGCCGTTGAGCTCGGAGTGGCCGTTGCTTCTCTGCTCTGGAGGGACCGGCGCTCTGGCGACGACCCGGGCCTTCAGGCCGGCGGTCTCGCCGAACCGCCGGGTGACCCAGCTCGCGGTTTCGGCGTCGCCCAGAACGAGGCAGCGCTCCTCGCCCGAGATCGCTCGCGCGACATGCCTGGCAAGGGCCCGCATCGTCACCATGCCGACGAAGAGGAGTGCCCAGACGCCGACCGCCTGATCCCTGCCGAACTCGCCCTGGACGATCAGGTTCCCGGCCAGCCAGATCAGCAGCGCATAGAGAGTCGCGACCCAGAACAGGGTCGGAACCTCGTCGAGGGTCGTCTTGCGGATCAGGTGCTCGTCGCGGTCGTACAGCCCCGTGACCTTCCCCACCACGAGAACCAACGGCAGCGCCAGCAGGGCCGCGGGGTTGAGCGCGTCCTGACCCAGAATCGGGACGCCGATCAACACAGCGATCCCGGCCGCTGCGACGTCGGCAACCGCCAGGGTGCGGCGATAGATCGCGTCCCGGCGATATGCCGCCGCACGAAGATGGCCCTCGCGGACCTCCTCCTGGGCTTCAGGCTGGAGCGGCTGGACCCCCGGGAATGGATCGGCCGGCAGGGACGGAAAAGGCGTGGGCACGGGGCCTTGATGCGTCGCCGCGCGTGGGCTCATGGCCACCAGTTGGCCCGTCTCCTGGACCTCCGAGTCCGGCTGTAGTCGCTGTTCGGCCATCTGCCCTCTGAGGACAAACGGCCCTGGGTCGCCCTGCGGAGCGCGCACGGCGCCAGATCCAACGTAATTGGCACCCGCCGGTCGAGCACGACATGCGCGGGAGAATCGCCCCCGCTCCAACGTTGGTGCAGCAAGAGCCAACCATGCACGTGGAGCTTCAAGACCAGGTCGAGACCCAGCCCGGCCCCGTGGGCATGCCGACCTGCCGTTTCTGCTCGGCGCCCCTGCGCCACACGTTCGTCGATCTCGGCATGTCGCCGCTGTGTGAGAGCTACGTGCCTCCCGAGCGCCTCGGCGAGATGGAACCGTTCTATCCGCTGCACGCCCGGGTTTGCGAGCAGTGCCTACTCGTGCAGCTCGAGGAGTTCGTGGCGCCGGAGCAGATCTTCAGCGAGTACGCCTACTTCTCCTCGTACTCGGACTCCTGGGTGGCTCACGCTCGCGAGTACGTGGACTCGGTCGTCGAGCGCTTCGGTCTTGGCCCGGGCAGTCAGGTGGTGGAGCTGGCCAGCAATGACGGCTACCTGCTCCAGCACGTGGTCCAGCGAGGGATACCGGCACTCGGGGTCGAGCCAGCGGCAAATGTCGCCGAAGTCGCGCGGGAACGCGGGGTCGAGACCGTGGTCGAGTTCTTCGGCCGGGAGCTCGCGTCCAGTCTCGTGGCCCAGGGCCGTCAGGCGGACCTGCTCGTCGCGAACAACGTGTTCGCCCACGTGCCGGATCTGAACGACTTCGCCGCCGGCATGGAGCGGGTACTGGCTCCGGGAGGCGTGATCACGATCGAATTTCCTCACCTGGCCCGCCTGATCGAGGAGAACCAGTTCGACACGATCTACCACGAGCACTTCTCCTACTTCTCGTTCCTCAGCGCGCGCACCGTGCTCAGGGCACATGGGCTCGAGGTCTTCGACGTCGACGAGCTGCCCACGCACGGCGGCTCGCTGCGGGTGTACGCCCAGCGGAGCGAAGGAGCCGGCCATGGTGTCAGCCCACGGGTGGCGGATCTGGCCCAGCGCGAGCATGAGCTCGAGCTCGACCGTCTCGAGGGCCATCTCGGGTTCGCGCCGCGGGTGACCGAGACCAAGTGGAGGCTGCTCGAGTTCCTGATCGCCTGTCGCCGGGACGGCAAGCGGATCGTGGGCTACGGCGCTCCGGGCAAGGGCAACACGCTCCTCAACTACTGCGGGATCCGCACCGACCTCCTCGAGTTCACGGTCGATCGCAATCCCTACAAGCAGGGGCAG